>NZ_JBJUSG010000017.1:0-35351 GCF_046044395.1 Candidatus Magnetominusculus dajiuhuensis
GGGGGAGGTGTGTGCCCTAGCTCCATAGGATTTTCACGGTAAAGCAGGAATCCAGAGAACCCCCTACCGGAGTTAACGTCATAGGCATTAAGGTCAATATACCAAAAAGCGGTCATTAGGGTGTTGTTAAAGTTGCCCGTCCACCCTTTCATCGCCTTCCCTTATTTATATCGTCTGCCTCCTTCAAAAGCGCCGCAGCCCTTTCAACCTCGCCCATCTCCTCAAGCAGGCCGACAAAGTTATGGCATACCACAGCAAGTTTCGGCAAATACGCGTCAGGATATTTTTTAGATAGGGGTCGTATTATCCGAAGAGCCTCCTCGAAAAGTCCCTTAGCCCCGCCCATATCGCCCATGTCTGAAAGCAGGATGGCAAGGTTGTTGCCGGTACTGGCAACCTGCGGTTGATAATTATCAGGGTTTTTTTCAGTTTTATCTCTTGCAATTTTTATAGCGCTTTCCAAATAACTGATACTATCTCCCCACATTCTTTTTATATACCAAAATCCGCCGAGGCTAGTCGTACTTGCCATGAACATATCATGGTTATCTCGATTCGCAAGCAACAAATTAAGGAACTCGGTAAGATGTCCATGTTCTTGTTCCAATGATTTCAAATTGCTCATGAGTTTTTCGTCAGAGCTTGAATATTCCTTAACAAAACTATCCCAATATGAAATAAAGGCGGCTTCTACTTTTGATTTGCCCTCATCTTCATTAAGTAAATATTTTGCGTAACGATGTACGATAGGCAGGAAGCTCCATTTGCCGTCAAGAGAACTTATGAGCGAAGACGCTTCTATTTCATCTAAACGTTCCCTTATTGACGTTACCCCGCTCGTATCGCTAAATAATTGCCCATAACATTTCTCAACCAATTTCGTCTCAAAGCCATTAGCAAAAAGCGATATGGCGCGAAATAACCTTTGAGCCGGTTCAGACAATCTTTCATATGACCAATTAAGACACGCCTCCATGCTCAAATGTCTGTCCGGAGATATCGTGCCTTCACGGTGGCTATCTTTTAGCCCTATCAGTCTTAACGATTCCCTTAACGTCGTCGCCGCCTCTTGCCATGTATAGGAGGGAACCATCCGGCTTGCCACCAACTCAATCGCAAGCGGTATGCCGCATGTAGTCTCAAGTACGCTTTTCACATGCTCCGCGTCAACACTGGACACCTCCCAATCCTTCCTCCCCCTCAAAAGCCTTACTCGTGCCTTGAGTATTTGATATGAATCAGATGACTTGAGGGATTCTAATAATCCGGCCTTTGCGCTATCTTCGGCGTTCCACTTCAAAGGCTTTAATTCTAACTGATTTTCGACATTATCAATACCGACCACCGTCCTTGAGGTTACCAGTATCTTTAAATTCTTTACGTCGGTGAGCTTACTTATCACACGCCTTCCCTTTACCTCATCTATGCTTTCATAATTGTCAAACAGCAAAAGAACGGGGCGCGTTGCACTTTTAGTCTTGATGGCGGCTATCAGTGCGTCCAAACTCTTACGTGCATCTTCGGGCAATCCTGTGGCTTCGGCTATCATATCTATAAATTGGCCTTCGCTTGAGTTAGCGCCAAGTCTTTCCATCGGGATAAAGAACATATCGAACTGCCCTTGCAGCGTCTCATCTTTACACGCTTTAATTGCAACCGCCGTTTTTCCAACCCCTCCAATACCGCAAAGAGTAAGAAGGTTATGGTCGTTAATGGTCTTCTTTAGCTCTGTAATAAACCTATCACGGCCTATAACCTTTTTATTATCATATAAGGAAGGATAATTAAAACCCTCATCATTATTGTCTGCCGGTAAGGGTTCTGAGTCCTCAGTTGTGGCAGCAGAAAGTTCGCGGAATAAATCCGCCGCGACTTGTTTTGCAAGGTTATCGGGTGTTGTAAATGTACTGCGAACAACTTTGCTTACTTTCGATTTGAATGCCTTTAACTTTTTAGGGGCATCACCGCCTTCTATCTGCTTAGGGGGCCATGGATGGCATTCATCAATTATATAGCAAAGCCGTTTTACTCCACATTCTTTTGCATAATCATATTCTTTTTCTGTGATTGACAACCCGTCCGGGCCTGGTATCCAGCCGTATCTCCACGCGTATATACCTACGAGATAGTCACACTTTTCAATCTCTTTATAACAAACATCTTCTGATTCTTCCGTTCTGCTGCCAAAAAATTCCATCGCAGAGTATGGTAGTGTCATCCTTTGGAGGGCATCCATAACGAATTTCCTGTGCTCTATTAAATCTTCAGATGTTGAGCTGATCATTATTTTTGTTATTTTTGACATATATCTTCCCCCATAATCACAAATAATAACGCAAAATCATCGCCGCCATCATAGAAATCATTAATAGCATAATGTCAATATACCCCCCTTGACGCTGGCCTTTGTTTGATGCTAAAATAAAATACAGTGGGTAACTTACGGGGTTACTGAACCCTGATTATACGGCAAGTCGTTGTACGATCTGAATGTGTAGAAAACGCGGGGGAATAAAGGAGGTGTTGGGCTGTGGCAGTTTTTAAGTGTGAGAAATGCGGCACGGTAAAAGAAGGCAGATGCAAACCTCAGAAGTGTCCCAAGTGCGGCGAAAAGGGTACTATGAAAAAAGATGAGTGATTGAGAAATCATCTATGAAGTTATCGAAGGAGGGTCTTGATTATGTGTATGGATCATACATTTAAATGTAGTTGCGGGGCGCAGGAGGTCAGTATCACTTTCAGATGTGAGATATTGCCGCCTGAGACATTGATGGGGCTTTATTGCCCTGTGTGCAGTAAAGGTGTCACGTTCAATCCCGATACGATGATTGCCGACAACGGCTGGATTTTAGAATATGAAATGGACATCGCTCGCCTGATGGCGAAGAGTTTGCCCGCCGAGCATTTGAGAAATCTCTCGCCAGAGGTAATATTTGACGAGGATTACTGCTCATGGCGCGGCATATATCCGAACGACCATATGGACAGCCTTCGTGAGAAAGAGGAAATCGTATCAATTGCCAGGGTCAATCCAAAGCAGTATTTGCAGGAAATCAAGGCATGGGCAAATACGCGCATGGAGCGGTTGAAGGGACAGGGATGGAGGAAGGCGCATGAGCGGGTCACAGTTTAAGGAAAAGCCACTCTGCGCTGTCAATTCAGCGGCAGTCCCCAACACGGTAGAGTGCCCGTCGTGCGGCGCTGTCCTTGAGATCTGGAGCGACGAGGTACGCTGCAAGGACTGCAATACATGCGTGATACCGAATCGGTAGTATAGGTAATTTCCCTATATATATTCTAAATAATCCTATACGGAAACCAGCCTTCTACCGATTGATTCAAAAATTAGTTCATGTAACAATTGACTCATATCGGGTTGGCCTCTGACGTGAGCGTTACGTTGGTGTTATATTGAGGGAGGTGCCATAGTTGGTGTGCCGAGTCTTCGTGGTTGAGCGGCGCGGATTAGCTGTTAAAATAAGGCGGCAAGAGAATATAAGGTGGTGAGAGGATGAATGTCATTGAAATAAAGCCGGATATCTACTGGGTAGGCGTTGTTGATTGGGCTGTGAGGGATTTTCACGGTTATGTAACGCCAAGCGGGACTACGTACAATAATTATTTGGTCATGGATGAGGAGGTAACGCTGGTTGACACTGTAAAGCACGATTTCCTTGAAGTAGGCATCGCCAACATAAAGAGTGTCGTTGACCCGTCCATGATAAAAAACATAGTGATAAATCACATAGAAAATGACCACATGGGTGCCCTTGAGAGGGTTATGGAGATCGTCCCGCGGGATGTTACTATATATACAACCCAAAGGGGCAAGTCAGGGATGGATAGATTTTTTGATATCTCAAAGTGGAACATTAAAATCGTCAAGACCGGCGACGAGATAAAAACTGGAAAATACAAGCTGAAATTCATAGAGACCCCGATGATACACTGGCCGGATTCGATGATGACCTACGTGGATGGGGCCAAACTCCTCCTGTCGCAGGACGCCTTTGGCCAGCATGTTGCCACAGCGGCACGCTTTGACGACGAATTCATAGACAGCGCCTCATGGGCTGAGCTTGAAGACTCCACGCTGGACTACTATGCCAATATCCTGATGCCCTTTGGTACGCTGATAAAGGCAAAAATAAATGAAATTCAAAAAATGGGCATTGAAATAGATATGATAGCCCCTGACCACGGCATTATATGGAGGAAACACCATGAGCGTGCGATGGAAATGTACCTCGACATGGCAAACAATAAGGCCAAAGAGAGGATAGTCATAATATACGACACCATGTGGAGCAGCACCGAGCAGATGACCCTCCCCATGTTGAGGGGCATACGGGATGAGGGCGTTGACTGCAAGGTAATAAAGCTGCGCTCAACCCCTATGAGTGTGGCGATAAAGGAGTTCTGGAAATCGAGGGGCTGTTTGATAGGCTCTCCAACATTAAACAACGAGGTGTTTCCCTCGATAGCGGAGTTTATGGTGCACCTGAAGGGGCTGCGGCCGAAGGAGCGGCTGATGGCCGCCTTTGGCAGCTACGGCTGGGGTGGAGGGGCAGTGAACTGGTTATATGAGATGTTTAAACAGATGAAAATGCCGGTAATTGAACCCGGCATTCAGGTACAATACAGGCTGAAGGCCGAGGACGAGAAGCACTGCTATGAATTCGGCCGCAACTTTGCGCGGCAGGTGAAGGAGTATCAGAAAAAATTTAACAGCGCATCAACGGCGATGTGAAGAAGGAGGGTTAAAATTATGTACAGATGCACCGTATGTGGATGGATTTACGATGAAACAAAGGAAGGGACACCGTTTAACGAGCTGCACGACGATTACACATGTCCGGTGTGTAACGCCCCAAAAGAGGCATTTGAGCCTGCATAAGGTTGTTTTTTAATCAACTAAGGAGGTCATTACGATGTCAGAAAAGAGTTTATTTTGTGGTGTGAACAGACCGGCAGACCCCGGCAATCTAACAGAGACTGAAAAGAAGCATATCCCTGTTATTGACTGCCCCGATACGGTGAAGGCAGGGGAGCCGTTTAAGGTGGCAATCAAGGTAGGCGAGATACCTCACGTCATGCAGGAAGGGCATAGCATACAGTGGATTGAGGTCTTTTCGGGAGATAATTTTAAGGTGAGAATTGACTTGACGCCAGTAACCACCATTCCCGAAGTAAGCGTAACATTAGTTAAAAGTGGCAAACACCGCGCCTCTTCAATAAGGGTTGTCGAAAGATGCAACCTCCACGGCCAGTGGGAGGCCGTTAAGCAAATTACCATAAATGAATAAGGCCTTTCAGGCCATACTGTTAATGTTAAATAAATAGGAGGAGAAAATATGTGTGATGACTTAGGTTATGATGACGTGTGTTGCGGTTTAAAGGTGGGGCAGCAGGTACCGGATTTTAAAATAGACATATATGACCCTGTGAAGAAGGATTTTGGAGAAATATCGCTTGAGGCGTTGAAAAAAGAGGGCAAGTGGACAGTCCTCGTGTTTTACCCTGCGGATTTTACGTTTGTCTGCGCGACAGAGTTTGCGGCCCTTGCCGGTTTGTATGACGAGTTTAAAAAGAGTGGGGCAGAGGTCATTACGGTGAGTACAGATACGAAATTTACGCATCTGGCATGGCACAAGGATGAGAAATCCCTTGAGAATGTCAAATATCCGATGGGCGCTGACCGCAATACTTCGCTGTCAAGTCTGTTTGGCGTTTATGACGAGTTCACGGGACTTGACCTGCGGGGTTCGTTTATTATCAACCCTGATGGGGTGCTCTTAAATGCCGAGATAAATTTCTACAATCTCGGAAGAAACATGGATGAGCTTTTGAGAAAACTAAAAGGAAACGTGTACCTGTCAAAGCATGGAGCTGAGGCATGTCCGGCAAAGTGGAAGGCTGAAGGAGACAAGACCCTCACACCCGGTGCCAACCTCGTTGGCAAAGTCGCCGAGGCCCTTAAATAACATATTACACGGAGGTGTTGACATGGCAGTTGCCAAAGAAGGTGAAAAGTACAAGTGCGAGATATGTGGAAACGAGGTAGTAGTGACGAAAGTAGGCGGTGGTGAGCTGGTCTGTTGCGGTGAGCCTATGGTGTTACAGGTATAGCCATGAAGGTGACAGCCATCCTCGGCAGTCCGAGGGTAAACGGCAACACTGAGATATTGTTAAACGAGGCCATCAGGGCAGTCAAAGAAGAGGGCTGCCCTGTTGAGCTGTTCCGCCCGCACGGCATGGACTTGGCCCCATGCAGCAATTGTGGCGGTTGCGACACCACCGGCAGGTGCATCATAGAAGACGACATGGAAGCCGTATATAGGGCGATACACACATCTGCGAGGTTTATTGTGGCGTCGCCGATATTTTTTTTCGGCCTGACGGCACAGATAAAGGGTTTGATAGACAGGTGCCAGGCGCTCTGGTGTGAAAAATATCTCCTTCGCCGTCCGATACCGGAGGGGCAGGAGGGCAGAAAGGGACTGCTGCTGATGGTTGGAGGTATGGACAAAGAGGCCGGTTTTAAAAGTGGCGGCGCAACAGCAACGGCATTTTTCAGGACAATAAGCGTCCCTAAACATGAGACTGTTTATTTTACAAAGGTTGATTCACAGGGGGCGATACTTGGGCATCCCACCGCGTTGAAAGATGTTTACGAGGCCGCTAAACGGCTGGTGTTATAAACAATTATGAGGAACCTACACACATGAGTGAGAAAAAAACAGTACTATTTGCCTTGAGCACCTGTCCATCCTGCAAAAAGACAAAGGAGCTGCTTGCAAAACATAACATAGAATTCATCCTCGTTGAGCTGGACACTTTGGACATAGAATCACGAGACAAGCTCCTCTTAGAAGTCAAAAAGTATAACCCGCGGGAGTCATTCCCGACGATAGTGATTGATGGAGGCCGTGCGGTAATCGTAGGCTACAACGACACGGCTATTAAAAAAGAATTCAATATTAAATAACACTACACGCGGAGGCAAAATGAAAAAGCTACCGGCGCATTATTCTAAAATAAGGGAAAGGCACGGCAAACTAATTGAGGCTGTGGAGGCACTGGGCCAGGCGGCAAAAAACGCCGGACCGCTTGAGGCGATGACGGCGGAACTTGTGCAGCTTGCCGCCGCCGTTGCGATACGCTCAGAAGGCTCTGTCCACAGCCACACGCGCAGGGCGCTGTCACACGGTGCCACGCCCGAGCAGGTGAGACACGCCGCCGTCCTGCTGACCAGCGTTGTGGGATTTCCGGCGGTTGCCGCCGCCCTCGCCTGGATTGACGATGTCATTGAGGATGCCTGATGCCGCAGGGGCACACCCGCGCGGCATACAGTTCTACCCCACTCTGTCATGCAACTACAGGTGTGATTTCTGTTTTAATCGGGGGTTAGGCGGGGCTGATGCCATAAGCCCCCACGATTTTTTGTCGCTTATACACATACTTAAAGGAATCGGCGTCGAGAGTGTTGACATACTCGGTGGTGAGCCGACCCTCCATCCAGCCCTGCCCGAATTTGCCTCCATAATAAATGAAAACAATCTCTCTGCCGTAATAAGCACAAACGGCTCAAACATCAGAACGCTGAGGCTCATATCGAAGGCACACGCCAGAGGCGCAAACATAAAAATCGGGGTCTCCGTTAATAGCAACAACAGCTCAGTTCTTGATGATTTCATAACCGACTGCAAACCTTACGTAAAGAGCGTTGCCGCAAAAAAACCATTCCCTGTGCCGGGGGCGGCGGCAAAGTATGTGGGAATGCCAGGGATAAACTATTATTTAATCTTCAGAGACGCCATATCTAAGGATGACCTGCGTGAGACTATGCCGTTTTTTGAATATTATGAGATACTGAATGAGTTGAAGCGGGAAAGAAATGGAGTTGACGGGGTGTATTGCGCGGGGTTTTTGCCAGATATGGAGGTATATCCTGAACTTGAGGGCGTGAGATGTCCGGCGGGGACTACGAAGGCGGCCGTACTTCCAAACGGCGATGTGTATCCATGCAACCTGTTTTTCAGACACCGGCAGTTCAGGCTTGGCAATATATTTACAGACGATTTTGAGGTGATATGGTCTAATCCCGTGTTAGATTTTTTCAGGGTTTTTCATGGTAACAAGTGCTTAAGGAAGCGTTGCGGGCTGTTTAACCGTTGCCGGGGCGGGTGTCCGGCGGTGTCGTACGCTGTTGTCGGCAGACTGGACGCACAGGAGCCGAGGTGTCTGTGAACCGCGTGGTTATCACCGGCATAGGGGCGGTGACGCCGCTTGGAAATAGTTTTAGTGAGTCATGGAGCGGTCTCATAGAAGGCAGGAGCGGGATAAGGCCGCTTCCCGCACGCTTGCGCCGCGGCGGTGTTACACAGGGTGGTCAGTTAATTGGATTTGACGCGGGGCAATTTCTGGGCGTACGGGAGATAAATCGCCTTGACCCGTTTGTCCACTACGCGGTTGCGGCGGCGGCGATGGCGCTTGACGACTCCGCTCTTGATGATAAGCAGCCATCTGGATTTGCCTCAATAATTGGGACAAGCAGGGGTGGGATAACGACGATAAACGACGCGGCGGTACGGCTCGCGGCACACGAAAATGGGCGGCTACGGGGGGCGGCGTATTTGATGCCGGCAACTACGGCCTCGATGGCGGCGTCATATATATCGCAAAAATTCGGGCTTGCCGGCCATACGCTTGGCATATCAAACGCCTGCACCTCAGGGGCAAACGCGGTTGGGGAGGCGTTCAGGCTGATAAAGCACGGTTACGCGGAGGGAGCGGTTGCCGGAGGTGCAGAGGCGCCGCTTTGTGCGCTCTGCATAGCCGGGTACGGGGCAAGCGGGGCGTTGTCAAAGAGTGCGTCTTTATCAGCGTCGAGGCCGTTTTGCACGGGGCGAGACGGCTTTGTCCTTGCCGAAGGGGCATGTGTGGTGGTGATGGAGGGATACAAGAGGGCACTTTCGCGCGGGGCGCGCATATATGCGGAGGTCTTAGGCTATGGCAACACCTCAGACGGTCTTGACATGGTGAGGCCGGACAGCGCTATGCAGGCCGCCGCTATGCGTAACGCCCTTGCTGAGGCGGCAATCGGCCCTGAGGATATTGACTTCATCAACGCCCACGCGACCTCAACGCCTCTTGGGGACGCCGTAGAGTCTGAGGCCATACATAAGGCGTTTAAGGACAGAGCCGCGAGGCTGCCGGTAACGGCGAACAAATCAATGACGGGGCATATGCTCTCTGCCTCGGCGGCATTTGAGACGGCGGTAACGGCGATGTCAATATACACGGGGCTAATTCCCCCGACAATAAATATAAAGTCAGTTGACCCCGCCTGCCGCCTGAATGTCATAAGCAAGATACTGAAAATCAACGGCATTGCCGCCGGAGTTACAAGCAGTTTCGGCTTCGGGGGCGTCAATGCCTCTATTGTTCTTGGGGTGGTGCCATGTTATTGATGTTTTCCTTATAAGCGAAAAAGATAACAAATCCAAATATGAAAAATAACAGAGTAGCATATTCCTTACGCATATAGGACAGTCCTCTACCATGCATTACTGAATTTCTTATGTTAAGACCGAACTGAGATTGAAAACATAGCCACAATACTTCATAGAAATTTTCCCCTAATACTTCGACGAGTTCCTGCTTATAATTTCCCAATATTTTTGTTAGAGTGATTTCCTCAATACAGTTTACCTTTCTTTCAGTTACACTTATTCCTTTATGTACAAGCAATAGCTTCAGGAAATACTCTATCTGTGGAATCACCGAATAAACAAAACCGATAATGTCATCTTGCAAATATTTGCCAATTATATCAACGATAATAGTTTCTCTTGTTTCTTCATAAACAGTTGACTCCTGATATATGTATTTTAAGCGTTCTTTGAAGCCCTCAATTTCATACTTCTCGATAAACCATTCTATTACCCGATTAATTTTATGGAAGTGTACAAAAAATAAACACCGATTAATAGCATCTGCTTTCTTGTGTTCCTCTTCTTCTTCCTCAGTGGTTAAAATACAACTACGTCCTTCTGTCATAGATATTACTGTTGCTATTTTATATATAATAGAGTTAAGCTTACTATTTTCTACATCCGTGTTTGATGGTAACATATTGTTATTAAACAAAAGGTCTAAAAGAGAAACACATGGTATCCATTTCTTAAATACTTCTTCTAATATCATTAGATCTCTTGCTATCAGTTGATCCAAAACTTCTGTCTGTAGAGGTACTTCAATAACCTCAAGACCTATTGTCTGTTCTTTTTTCCTTATTGTCCCAAGTGCCTCATCCATACTCTTGTTGTCTTGAACCTGTTCAAACATCCCTGCTGCAATTATCAAATGCTTTCTGGCCTTCAATCCACTGCTTTCCAAACCCAAGTCTAAATGAAGTTTAGCCACACGCCTTTTAAGGATGATATACTCGTCCTTTTCAAAGCATTTTTCAAAGGTAGTAAATACATTCATAGCCCAGTGATCTTCCTTTATACCGATATAACCGTCAAGGAGAGTCTCAATTAGTTTTTTGAATCTATCTTTGCCATTGTGAGTGAATTTTCCAAAACAATAGTATGTCTGCAGAGGCTTGAGTAAAAAGAAAGGGGAAACGTCAACATTCGGAATAGAAATTTCGCGAATAAGTTTTTCTATATTGTTTTCATATGCAGTTACAAAGTCTGATAAATATTTTATTGATTGAGCATCCTTCAGAAAATAGTGGGAAAAATAAAAAATCAAGTGTAGGAATTTGTCTATGTTAGGTTCTCCTTTAATATTATTAAATGTACCGAAATATCCTGATAACAGCCTAATTGCTTCTCGAAAGTGATTTGCGCCATTCTTTTTTAAGAGAAGCCATAGCGTGACGCGCAAAAAAACTTTTCCCACGTCCGGCTGTTGTGTTTGAAGGGAATTCTCTAAGACTGCTCTGTTGGCATCATCAAGTCCGTTCACGATATATATGACCGCTTGTGGCACTAATGTTTCAACTTGAAAGTCATTAAAACCGTAAACTCTACAAAGAATACCTTCTACGCCATCATTTCTTTCAAGTCGGCTTATGTCTTCTATTTTTGTAACTTCAGATAATTTTATTCTCTCACTCATATTTACTCCTTTACGATTGGATTAATTCAGGACGAAGTCCTTTATCTGTTTTCTGTATGCAGCCAGATAGCTCAAATCGGCACATGCATTTATCTATCAATTTCCGTGCCAGCAGAAAAATTTTCTAAGTGCTCGATTTTATAGTATTATTTATTTTAGCTTTATAATAAATATGGGCGTACACTCCATATATATGGAATTGATTCCTGTTTGCTGCGGACTGGATAGAAGAGATATGCTTCTTAACCCATTATACTATGACTTCATTGGACGCGATATTAATCACGAAAAACGCAGGGCGAGGACATAGGAACAGGCCGCTTTACCATCTGGACATCCTGTAAAACCGCAGTCCATATGCTCTCTGCCTCAGCCGCATTTGAGATGGCAGCAACCGCAATTTCGCTATACGCGGGGCATATTCCCCCGACGATAAATATTCAGGCAACCGCCGCCGACATCACAAACAGCTTCGGGTTCGGGGGTGTTAATGCCTCAAGGCTTGCTCATTAATAATTATGTTTAGCAAAATAGCCGTCAATTTCATCCCGTAATTCAATCCCTATTCTTTCAAAGATACAGAGTAAGTCCTGATATGAGCCATTACCTCCAAGAAAATCCCAAAATTCATTTGCAACTTTTAACTCATTATCTATGTCTAACATTCCACGCATTGTCCAGCGATTATAGTCAGCTGGCTCATAAGGATTATAAGGTATTGCAATAAGGGTTTGAACGTTTGCCATTGGGTTCGTTGCAAGTGTTGCGGCAACCCATTCTAACAGTGTTCTCTTGAATCCCTTAAATTCACCGGCATTGGGTTTTGCTGTCTTGAGATCAATGAAAAAAATCGTTCCGTCATGAGCAACAAGCTTAATGTCGGCTTTTGTCAGCCTGACTGGTCTCATCTCGCCCTGAGTACAAACCGATCTTATTGCATCAGTTTCATCAGGTTTGTTTGGATATATATCAGATGTTTTAGCTGTTGCTAACCTATCAATGATGTTTTGAATAACTCTTTGCGCGTCTGTTGAAATTTGTACTCCCACAGTCTGTTGTGATTCTGCGGTTACGTAATTTGACGAAGATAATGCCAATGCAACTGGTTCAAAAATACTTGTGCCAAAATTTGTGTTTAAAGAATGTATGAAAGAATATAAAGCCAGCCTGTCTTTACCAAGTAGCCTTGTATGAAATGGCATATACGCTGGTTCTGGGTTGTATTTTTGGAACTTACGCCTTAAGGCATTACGCAATACATGTTCAACATTAGTAATTTGTTCTTGCGATAGAGTCACGGGTTTCTCTTTAAATGGAAAATGGTTTCGGAATATGCACCTTTGTCTTTCTCCGTACGGTTTAATACAGGGCGTTTATATTGATTAACGATTTGCAGTCCAGATTCTTTGGCAATAGCAGGATATATGTTGTATTTATCATTTGCGACAAGGAAAATATCGTAATCTTCCGCCAAAAACTTCTTGCAATTATTGAGAACATCTGTGATCCCATGAATATAACTCTCTTTTGCTTCCCTGCTTTGGCCCTTATAAAGCGGGCCGATCTCCAAAATATCTTTTCTTTCAAATCCAAACAAATCATAAGCGTAAGCATGTTGTTCATGGTAATTGATCAGACCAATATATGGTGGGCTGGAAAAAATCCCTTTGATTTTTTGCTTGTCTGCTAAATCGGCAAAGGCAGAGTTTCTTTTCCTAAGCTCTCCCAAAATGTCTATCGTTCGGCTGTCTCCCGTTAAACAGGCCTGAAACGTAGGAGTCCTCAGGCAGTTAAACTGCATTAAGCGTTTGACTGTGTCTTTCGTATAAGTTTCCCACCATTTGAGTATTGAGAAGATGGGCTTGCACATCTTCCCGTGTTTGGCACAATAATATGTTGACGTGATAGGTTCGTACAAAGTCGCAAGGTCTGCATGAGTCGTTGCCCTGCAGGAACGGATAGTTCTGCTCAATATAACGCTTATGATATTTTTTGTATCGTCGTTTGTTATTTTACAGATTTCGTCCAACACGAAATTGATTTCGTCCCTTATATGCTGTGAATACCACTTATCAAGGAATGTATCTGTCTCGTCTTGTCTTAGCTTTATACCATAAAGCTCTACGAGGTTATTGAACGTTGGCAAAAACTTCTTTTCTTTTTCAGAACCATACCTGTCTTCATCAATTTCTCCACGCTTTAGGCGATATTTATAATCTGGAACAGGAAAATATTCATTGTTAAATTTATAAAGTGATTGCAGGAGTTTCTCTTCAAACTCAATCGTGCGCGAGTTGGCA
This sequence comes from Candidatus Magnetominusculus dajiuhuensis, assembly GCF_046044395.1. NCBI lineage: Bacteria > Pseudomonadati > Nitrospirota > Nitrospiria > Nitrospirales > Nitrospiraceae > Candidatus Magnetominusculus > Candidatus Magnetominusculus dajiuhuensis. The sequence goes on from NZ_JBJUSG010000017.1 coordinate 13,434, forward strand.
AGAAATATTTTGAGCGCTTTTGTAATCCTGTTGATTTCTGCCTGAACGTCAGACATATTGTAAGAGGTTACTTTGACATTGCCGATTAAGGCGTTGAAAGCAGAAACATCAATTCCTATAGTGTGCATCCCCAATTCGCTGGACTGCACCATAGTTGTCCCACTGCCTGAAAAGGGGTCTAAAACGATGTCGCCCTGTTTGAAACAGACTTCTTTTTTGAAGCGGTCTGTGTGGCTGTCGAGAAAATATTCCACGAGTTGGGGTATAAATTTACCTTTATAAGGATGCAGGCGATGTACATGTTTTGTAGTCTCGGCTTCCTTGTATTTATCAAAGGATAAGGCCCAGTTTAAATCTTCGCCAAGTTGATTTTTCCATGAATGCTCTCTATTGCCGTTAAATGATTTGTAGTAACATTTCAACTCCTGTTTGGAAACCCGGGTTGAGCCATTGCCTTGAAGTTTCTTTATCAACCCGTATTGGATGAGATAAGAAATATTTGAGGGCGTTACGGTTTTAGCTAAATGTTCAGTTGCCCACTCACTGGCTTCTTTAATGGTCACCAGGTCATCACTATTTTCTGTTTCTTTTTTTATTTCACCTATAGATTGCAAACCGTACATGTTCCCGATGTCCCTTCGCAGACATTATAATGACGTGTACTATACCCGCCAACAACCGTTTCATTTCGATCCCCCCGCATATGCGACATTCCCACGATTACTTGCCTGAACCCGGATAAGGCAGGGTTTTCAGGTTGTAATTTGGAACTGTGGTGGTAGTGGATGTTTGGGCGTTGTTTGTTTTTGGCTTACTTTGTGCGGGTTTGTTTGTAGTATCAGCCGATGGCTTCTGTTCGGTACCTGACTTAACCGTTGTCTGGCCACCCGATGTTGTGTCCGCCCCATATGAAGATGATACAAAATACGTCAATGCCAAAACCAATGCCGCAACGACTAACGCCGCGTTCTTACCTGTTTTCATTGCATACCTCATATGATATTCCTCCTCGCGCTTTTTTGCCAACATGATTAATTATACCATATATGCCGCATTCGGCGAAAGAAAGGGTTTTCTAATACTTACGCGTATTGGTACAATAATTACAAGAAATTATGAGCCATTTAGAAGGCATTTCAGGGGTTGTCCTTGCCGGTGGGGAAAATACGCGCTTTCCCTCGCCTAAGGCGTTTATTGAAATCGGCGGGGAGGCGATAATTGACAGGTCTCTGCGTCTGATGGCGGCACTCTTTGACGAGATTATCATCAGCACAAATCAGCCGGAGATGTATTTCCCTAAGTGTGAAGTCTTAATAGGCGATGTGTCAACGCAACGGGGGCCGGCAACCGGCATTCTCTCCTGCCTGTTAAATATCAGACACGACAGGGCGTTTTTTATGGCGTGTGACATGCCTTTTGTTAACCCTGAGTTGATTGCCCTTCTCGCCTCCTGTTCTCTGAACTATGACGCCGTCGTCCCATTTCACATGGGAAGGCCGGAGCCTCTTATGGCGGTTTACCATAAGAGGATAATCTCAATGCTGCGGAAATCTATCGGCGACGGCGTGAAATCCCTTGCCGCGATTCTGAAAACCGTTAATACAAAGTATGTCCAAGGGGAACAATTGCGCCGCATTGACGAGGATGGCCACAGTTTTATTAATATAAATACACCAGAGGATTTACTAAACATTGATAATCGGCGTTATAATAAGTTATGATTATATTATGAAAGGCAGTGAAGCAAAAAATGTGAGACCCCCCGTGGTTTTGCGAGGAGGTGGTGTATGAATTTTTTAACTATACCTCATTTATTGGTCATCCTTGTGGTGGTTCTGGTGTTATTTGGTGGGCAGAGGCTCCCTGAGTTGGGTAAAGGAATGGGCGCTTTTATAAAAAATCTGAAAAAAGGTATGAGCGACCATGACGAGATTGACGTAGCACCTAAAGCACCGGAAGCGGCGCCGGGCGCGGCAAAGGAAGAGAAGGCAGCAAAATAGTTCGCTATGAAAAGAGGTCCTGCCGTTGAGATAAGCCTTGCCGCTATTAAGCACAACTATGGATTAGTCAGGGCACTCACCGGCAACAGACGGGTCATTGCCACCGTGAAGGCCGACGCCTACGGCCACGGTGCCGTGGAGGTTGCCTCGGCGCTTCAGAGGCTCGGTGTGTATTGCCTTGGAGTTGCGTATGCCCCTGAGGCCATTGAGTTGCGTTGCGGCGGAGTTACTAAAACCCCCATCCTCGTTTATTTTGATAATCTCAATGCCGCAGATATTGTTAAGTATGACTTAACCCCTATCGTGTATGGCGCGGGCATGGCCGAATGCCTTTCTGGTGAGGCGTTAAAGCAAGACCGGCAAATTGATATTCACATTGATATAGACACCGGCATGGGCAGGGTGGGATTTCTCTACGACAGGGACATTGAGGGGATTAAGGCCATAAGCAGACTGAAAGGGGTGCGGGTAATAGGTTTTATGAGCCATTTTTCTGAGGCTGATTTGAAGGACAGGAGTTTCGCCGAGCTGCAGTTACAGAGGGCCTTGCACGTGCGGGCGGAGTTGTCCGGGGTTTTTACTGACGCGATATGGCACATGGCCAACAGCGCCGCGGTGATGTCATTCCCTGGCAGCCACCTCGACGCCGTCAGGCCGGGGCTGATACTATACGGCAGCAGCGCATTCGAATTTGAGTTGCCACCACCTGAGACAGCGGCCTTCATGCCCGTGATGGCGGTCAAGGCGCGGCTTTTACATATCAGAAGGGTACCACAGGGAAGGTCTATCAGCTATGGCAGGACATTTGTAACCACGCGGCAGAGCGTCATAGGTGTTGTCGGAGTTGGATATGCCGACGGCTACCCGCGCTCGCTTTCAAACAAGGCACATGTACTGATAAACGGCCAGTTCGCGCCAATTATCGGGCGGATTTGTATGGACGTGGCAATGGTGGATTTGACCGACTGCCGCGGCGCAGAGGAAAACGCTGAGGTCGTCCTCGTCGGGCGTCAGGGTGGAAATGAAATCACGGCGTCTGAACTGGCGGCATGGGCCGGGACTATCTCGTATGAGATATTAATATCGCTGGGACGGGTCAATGGCCGTGTGTATACTGATGAGAATAACTAAAGGGTGAGGGTGTCTGACGGCAGGTGGATTATTACCTTTGTTCCAACTACCTCCCTGCGTCCGATTGTTATTGAGCCGAGGTGCTCGGTGATGATTTTTTTGACCTTAAACAGGCCCATACCGTTGTTGCTGGTCTTTGTGGTGAAAAATGGATCAAACGCATATGGGATGTGTCTGTTGTCAATTCCAAAACCGGTGTCTTTGATTTCAACAATAACGCCGCAGGCGGCTTTATAGACGATAATGTCAACCTCACCGGGGCCGTCTTCAATACTTTCTATGGAATTCATAAGGATTTCATCCAACGCCATAGTAAAAAGGGCGGGGTCAATGAGAGCCGTAATGTGGTCTTCAACATCTATATTACATCGAATCTTCTTTTGCAGTCTATCGGCGGTTGATTCAATCTTAGGCCGAATGCCTTCAATTAGGGTTGAGAGGTGGATGGTTTCGTAGTTCACGGCCTGTATGTCTGTGTACTCTTTAAAGGACTTGGAGACATTCTCAAGCCTCCCGGCGCACTCGGCTATGGTCTCAAGGTATTGTCTGATTGGATTTTCCTTGTCAATTCGTCTCATCATCAGATTAACGAAGCCGCCAATGCTGGCAACGGGATTGAGGATAACATGGGCAACGGAGAGGGAGAGCTTGTTCATGCTGTTGACCATCTCAAGGGAAAGGCGCTGCCTCTCTTCGTTAATTAGCCTTTCACGGTGCCTTAAATCTGAAATTTCCGTTATGTCATCGAACTGGACGATAATTCCGGTAACGGCCTTCTGTTCACGCAGAAAAGAGGTAGTGACAGAGAGCTGGCGACGTTGGCGCTCAGGGGAAAAATAGCTGACCTCATGATGGGCATTTAATCTCTCCTCAGCAATAACATCAACAATAACCTTTTTGAAATCGGAGCCTTCCCCTATGTGAGGAAACAACTCCCCCCAACTCTTGCCGATGAGCAGCTCATCATCAAGCCCAAGGATTTTTATGGCCGGGTTATTGGCGTAAACGACGACGCCATTATGGTCAAGCACCACAAGGCCGGAACGAATGCTCTGAAGTATGTTATCCGATAGAATCTTTTTCATAAAAGCAAAACCCAACCCTCACACGTTATATGTTACATATTAATACGATTTAAAATCAACAGGCCATCGCCCCAGTGGCAACGCAAAGGCATATATTTTTTAACCATGCAAGTGTATAATATGTGTAAAGGGCAGGCCATTTTAATAAACGAGGAGGAAATATGAGGAGGATAAAAAAGAAAAAGTTAATGACCGTGTACAGAAAAAAAAGGCAGACAGCGGCGGCAGACAAAAACACTAAGAAGCTCAGCCTTAAAGAAATTAAAAGCGAGGCCATACCATCTGTAAAGGTACAAAATAATGAGGAAACAAAGCCGGTGGCGGCAAAACCGCAAGCTCCGGGAAATAAGGTGAAGGAAAAACAGGCCGTGATAAAAAAAGATGTAGCGGTATCAGGGTTTAAGAAAGTTTATATTGAGGATACAAACATATGCAGGGTAACGTTTACGCTGCAAAAAGAGGCCGCCCCTGAGGCGGCTACTGTGGCAATAGCGGGCGACTTTAACTCATGGGACAGCGTCTCACATATGATGAGACGATCAAGAAACGGGAATTTTACGATTACCCTTGACCTTGAGGCGGAAAAAGACTACCAGTTTAAATATCTGATAGACGGCACAAGATGGGAAAACGACTGGAAGGCCGACAGATATGATGGTGATAACTCGGTCGTAGTGGTTTAAACGGAGGTAATGCCAGTAGAAACAAGCATCGGATTATTCGGCGGGACGTTCAATCCCATACACTATGGCCATTTAAGGGCGGCCGAGGAGCTGCGGGATGTGTTTCCCCTTTCTAAAGTGGTATTTATCCCATCAAACAATCCACCACTCAAAAGAGACGCGCTGGCGCCTTCGCGCCACAGGTATGAGATGGCAAGGCTTGCTGTAAGTAGAAACTCCGGCTTCGCCTTGTCAGATATCGAATGTAAGTCTGATGGGGTATCATATACAGTGAATACGATAGGACAGATGACACGGCAATATGCCGGTAGTGCCCTGTATTTTATAATGGGGCTGGATGCGTTTTTAGAGATGCCTAAGTGGTTTAAGGCAGAGGAGATTCTGGCAAACGCCGCACTGATTGTTATGGCAAGGCCACCTTTAGAGATGGAAAGGATAAAAGAATCCCCCTACATAGATGGGCATAATTGCCGTATAGACGGCAAAGTGGCACAGATGGGGCTGCGAAATGGGAAATACCTGAGCGTTGCCTCCATAACGCCGCATAACATTTCGTCCACACAGATAAGGCAGTCAATCAGGGAGGGCAGGACAATAAAATATCTCTTGCCCGAAAGCGTCGAATCATATATAATGAACAATGAGCTATATAAATAAATTATCGCAAAAAGGAAACCATTGCAAAATATACCTAAAAAAGTTGAGATAATACTATCAGCACTGAAGGCAAAGATGGCGAGGGATATAATAACGTTGGAGATGATTGAGGTTATGGCGGCAACCGACTATATGGTAATTTGCACTGGGGAAAGTCCACCTCAAATCAGGGCGCTTGCACAAAACGTGGAGATGCGCCTACGGGAATTTGGCAGACGCCCTATGAGCATTCAGGGCCTGAGTAACGCCAAATGGGTGCTTATTGACTATGGGGATGTGCTGGTAAATATATTTGATGATGAGTACAGGAAGTTCTATGAATTGGAGAAACTCTGGCTCGACGCGCCAAGACGCGTGGAATCAGACGACAAACAGATAGAAAGGCCGACTGAAAGACGAACTTTCCACATGGAGAAAGGAAGCGAGGATGTTTAAATTTATGTCATTTATAACGATAGTATTCCTCTTCACGATATTTTACCTTGCCCTATACAACATGAATACCGTGAAGGTTATGATAACAAATGATTTTTACTATGAGTTGCCGCAGATAGCCCTGATAATGATCTCAATCACGGCAGGGTCGGCCTTTATGTTTTTAGTGTTTGTGGTAAGAGATACGAGAAACTATATAAAGACAAAGAAGGAACTGAAAAAGCGTAAGAAGGAAGAGATAGCCGGACAACATTATTCAAATGCGATACACAATTTGATCAGCAAGCGAACAGATGCCGCCATAGAAGACTTTCAGCTTGCCTTGAGAGACAATAGTGAGCATATCCCATCATTGATAAAATTAGGCGATATATATTTTGAGGACAAGGATTACATTACATCGCTGCAATACTACCAAAAGGCAATAAAGCTGGATGACCAAAACATAGAGGCACTGTGTAAGATAGCCGACGTAAAAATGAGGACAAAAAAATACGGCGAGGCAGGGGAAATCTGCGAGAAGATATTAGGCATCGAGCAGGACAACCTGACAGCACTCTACATAAAACGTGAGATGTATGAAAACCAGGCCGCATGGGACGATGTATTAATGACACAAAGACTGATAATTAACACCATCGGGCCAAATACCAAAGAACATGAGGAAGAGAAATGGAAACTACTCGGATATAAGTACGAGTACGGCAGGCAGTGTCTGGAGAATAATATCCTGGATGTGGCAAAAAAGGAATTTAAGGAAATATTAGAGGAACGGGATGACTTTATTCCGGCACACCTGGCAATAGCCGAGGTGATGTTAAAAGAAGAGTCAGCAGAGGACGCCGCGGCATATCTTGAGAAGGCGAGGGAGCTGACAAAGTCGGCCATCATACTTGCAAGGCTGGAGGACCTGCTGATAACAACGGGCGAGCCGTCGAGGTTGCTGAAGATATACAGGTCGGCGCAATCTGAGGACACGGCAAGCGATACGCTGAGGCTGTTTCATGGAAAGCTCTATTACAGGCTTGAAATGCTGGATGAGGCTATGGATACATTAAAAGGCTTTGACTCCGGGGTATTTTATCCTGAGCTACACATGCTAAGGGGCGGCATATATCTTAAAAGAGGAGAGTGCGAGAAGGCGGCAGAAGAGTTTCTGAAGATCCTGGATCTGAAAAAGGCATTATGGGTTCCATACATATGCACCAACTGCAGGGCGCAGTCTGATGAGTGGAGCGGGAGGTGTCCGCAATGCAACCAATGGAACACCTTCACGTTTGACCTTCAGGGGGTATGTAAGATATAAAATGTTTCACGTGAAACATTTGTATCTCCGCGAAAAGACCATAACACCGCAAGGAGGCCGCCGTGTTTAGCGATGAGCTGGACGATAAGATTAAGTCTATAAAGAGCAAGCTGTCTTTTGTTGACAATCTTAGAAAGTCCCTCAAAGACAGGGTCGAGAGCAACATTACCTCACTCTTTGAGACTAATATCGTCTTGCAGGAACGTGTCTATGAACGCACTCTTGAACTCGATAACACCAATAAAAAACTTCAGGAAGAGATAATGGAAAGGAAACAAGTTGAGGAGGCCCTGCGTCAGAGCGAAAACAGGTACAAGCGGCTGGTCGGGGCTATTACCGACTATATGCACACGGTAGAGGTGCAAGACGGGATGGCGGTGGCCACCAGCCACGCCCCCGGCTGCATTGGGGTTACCGGTTATTCGTCAGAGGAGTTTGAGAGGGACAAGTATCTTTGGTACCGGATGATTCATGAGGATGACCGTGATTTTGTCAGATCCACCGCCGGACGTGTCCTAAGCGGCGAGACCGTGCCAGCAATTGAGCACCGCATTTGGCATAAGGATGGCTCTATCCGGTGGATCAGAAATACAATCGTCCCCAGACATGACAAAGATGGGCGGCTCATCGCTTATGACGGCCTTATCTCGGACATTACCGAGCGAAAACTCGCCGACGATGCCCTCAGACAAAGCGAAACCAGATACCGGCGGCTGCTTGACGCCATTACCGACTATATCTACACCGTTGACGTCAGAGACGGCGTGCCTGTCTCAACTACTCATGGGCCAAGCTGCCTCGCTGTTACAGGTTATACGCAGGAAGAGCTTGCCGAGGATTCTTTCCTGTGGTTGAATATGGTTCATCCCGATGACAGAGAAGCCGTTGTCAGGATGGGAAACAAGGTCTTGCATGGCGGGATTTTTCAAGCCCTTGAGCATCGTATAATACACAAAGATGGCCAAATAAAGTGGGTGAGAAGCACCCCTGTCCCAAGATATGAAAGTGATGGGCGTTTAGTTGCCTATGACGGGCTTGTTACCGACATAACCGAACGAAAACTCGCCGAAGAGGAGGTCAGAAAAAACAAGGAAAAACTACAGGACTTCTTCGATAACGCGCACGATATGATCCAGATTGTCAATACCGATGGGAAGTTCCTGTATGTAAACCGCTCATGGCAGGATACACTTGGCTATACGAAAGAAGAGGTCGAGACGATGACGTTGGCCGGAATAATACATCCCGATGACAGAGACAGATGTCTTGGGCTGTTTAACTCTGTCTTAGGCGGGGGTTCAATCAGCAATAACCAAATGACGTTTGTGAAGAAGGATGGCAGCTCCATAGCCGTTATAGGAAGCGTCAACTGCAGTTGCGAAGACGATGGGCCGTCTGTTGCGAGGGGAATTTTCCACGATTTTACAGAGGTTAAAAAGGCCAAAGAGGCCCTTGAGAGGATTAACGACGTGCTTGAACTCAGGGTTAAAGAAAGGACTGGCGAGCTGCTTCACGCCAATACATATCTTGAGACCGTGTTGTCTTCCCTCACTGACGCCCTGTTAGTGGCCGGCCCTGACCATATAATAAAAACCATTAATCAAACGGCCTCTCAGCTCCTCGGATATTCTGAGGGTGAACTTGTCGGTAAAAGTGTATTTGAAATATTTGAAGACAATATTATTGAATACATACGCGAGGCGCAGCGAAACGGCTTCGCAAAGGATGTTCTTATGAACATGAAGACCAAGCAGTCGGTTTCGATACTCGTCCTTGCCAATCTTTCCAGGCTTGGCAGCAAAGGTAACGAGACCATTTTGGCAGCCCACGACATGAGGGAAATGAAAAAATTTGAAGAGGAGACTAAACGTATTCAGGTTAAGATGCTTACATCTTCTAAAATGGCAACTCTAGGAGAGATATCAACCGGCATAGCGCACGAGATAAATCAACCGCTTACATATATAAGTAGTTTCATTCAGGGCCTGTTGTTCGATATTAAAAAGGGACAGTTAAACATAGACGTAGCTATCAACGACGCCGCTATCGCGTATAAACAAGTCGGGCGAATCGTCAATATTATTCAACATCTGCGCACCTTTGGCCGAAGGGACGATATTGAGATGGAGTTGATAAACATAGAAACTGTAATCAATAACACGATGCTTCTCATGAGTGAGAGAATAAGGCTTAGCAATATTACACTCGTAAAGGATATTGACAGGGATATACCGAATTTTTCGGGAAACGCTAACCAGCTTGAGCAGGTGTTTATTAATCTGCTGCAAAATGCCATTGACGCCTTTCCCCTCGGTAAGGATGACGCGGCTATTCGTATCACCGCTCGTTATTCAGTAAAAAAGAAGTCTATTATTCTAAAATTTTATGACAACGGCTCCGGTATTAATAAGGAAATTATAGACAAGATATTTGAGCCATTTTATACCACCAAGGAGGTAGGAAAGGGCACAGGGCTGGGCCTTTCTATCGTTTACGGGATAATAAGTGGACACAACGGCACGGTACACTGTGATTCGAACGTTGGCAAGGGAACCGTGTTTACGATTACCATACCGGTGGGAGGCGCTGTTGGGAAACGATAAGATTCTAATTCTGGACGACGAGCAAATTGTCGTTGACGCCATTACAAAAAATCTAAGCAGGCGTAATTACGAAATATATTCCGGCAAAGACGGTAAAGAAGGTCTTGCATTATACCATGAGGTAAATCCAATTCTGATAATACTTGACCTTAGAATGCCTGTCATGGATGGCGTGGAGTTTCTAAGAAAGATAAACTTGTCGCCGTCTGACTCATGTTCGGTGATTGTCCTCACCGGCCACGGCAGCGACGAGGAAATGGAGAGGTGTTTTGAGCTTGGCATCAGCGCCTTCTTACGCAAGCCGTTTAATATATATGAACTTCTTGGCATTGTTTCGCATTCGATTGCCTTAAAAAAGGTCGAGAAGGAGCTGCGCAGCTATCGCGACCATCTTGAGGAACTCGTCGAAAAGCGCACCATTGAACTGCAAGCCACCAACGATATGCTGCAAAAGGAGATTGTCGAGCGCACTAACGCCGAAGTACTTGCCACACGTTCACTAAGAGATAAAGAGGTTCTCCTTCGTGAAATTCACCACAGGGTAAAAAATAATCTTCAAATAGTATCCAGCCTGCTGGACTTACAGACAAAGTATATCAAAGACCCCGAAACGCTGGACATGTTTAAAGACAGCCAAAACCGTCTTAAAACTATGGCGCTCTTACACGAGAAGCTCTACCAGTCGGACAATATGGCAGAGATTGACTTCGCTAAGTATCTTACTAATCTGCTTGACCACCTGTATCGCTCATATTGCATTGATACATCCTGCATATTGATGACCACAGATATAGACAAGGCAACAATCGGGTTAGATACCGCCGTGCCATGCGGGTTAATCGTCAACGAACTTGTCTCAAATTCCCTTAAGCACGCATTTAAGGGACAGCAGGGCGGCCAGCTTAACGTCCACCTCCACAAGTTGGACGATGGCCGGTTTAAACTCACCGTCAGCGACACGGGTGTGGGCCTACCTGACGGGATTGATTTAAAAAACTCCAAGACCCTTGGGCTGCGGCTCGTAAATGCCCTCGTTATTGAGCAATTAGAAGGTACGCTTGAGTTTGACACTAACAATGGAACCAGCTTTTGGATTGTTTTCAGAGAATTAAAATACACTACAAGAGGTACTAAAGATGGCAGATAAGATTAACGGTTCAACAGCCCGGATTCTTGTCGTAGAGGATGAGAGCATTGTCGCTATGAGCATTAAGGACAAGCTGCTCGAACTCGGGTTTACCGTTACCGGCATAGCCTCAACAGGTGAGGACGCAATAAAAAAGGTAGAGGAGACCCCCCCCGACCTTATCTTAATGGACATCGTCCTCAAGGGGGAACTTGACGGCGTCAGCACAGCCTCAATAATACACAGTCGCTTTGACATTCCAGTCGTTTATTTAACGGCCTTTTCAGACGACGATACGCTGGCCAGGGCAAAGCACACCAAACCCTATGGATATATACTAAAACCATTTGAGGAGCGGGAACTGTATATCAATATCGAATTTGCCTTGTACAGACACAAAACGCATAGGAAACTAAGAGAAAGCGAGCAGTGGCTGATTGCCATTTTAAAACTCATGTCAGCCGCCGTAATAACCACAGACATAGACGGCACAGTGATGTTTATGAATAACGGCGCCGCCGCTATAACCGGCTGGGATGCCGCCGAGGCCATCGGCGAAAACCTCAGCAAGGTCTTTGACGTCGCCCCGTGTAATCCCCTGCGAAAGGCAATAGACGAGGCAATGGCAATCGGCACGGACTGCGTATTAACCACAAAGACCGGCGAGAAACGCAACGTCGGCTTCAGCGCCGTTGCGATTTCAGACGACCAGCACAAGGCCATCGGCGTCGTTATTGTCGTTCACAACGCCGCGGACAAAGAAGTTACATGCTAACAGCCAAAAGATTAACGACGAAGGGGGATAATCCCCCTTCACCCCGTAATCTCGCCCACGTTTTATCTATTGAATTTGGGCTGCCGCCCGTTGGCGGCTTCAGAACTCCGGCTAAAGGCTATGGGGGGTAAACTATGAAATTATCAATTACCGGCGGCAAGTCATTTGAGATAAACGGCAACACAACAATATACGAGACCCTCAAGGCTAACGGGGTGTTTCTTGTCTCACCGTGCGGTGGCAAGGGCACGTGCGGAAAGTGTCAGGTGAAAGTTACAAGCGGCGGGGTATCAGTAAAATCCTATGGGAAGCTCAGTCAGCAGGAGCGCCGTGAGGGGCTTGCGCTGGCCTGCCAGACCAGCACAACCTCCGATTTACATATCGAAATCCCTGAGCACTCCAAACTCGTACTCGGCGGCAAGATAGCCGTAAGTATATTTAAGGATACCGTCGCGTATCTGCAGTCATACGGCGTCAGCATTGACCCGCTTGCAAAGCGCGTCTCTCTGGCCCTTCCCCCCCCAAGCATTCAGGACAACATCGGAGACCTCCAACGCCTCTGCCGCTCACTTGAGGAGATGGGAATAACCAATATGAGGTTTGCCCACAAATTTGTATCCACCCTCATGGAGACGCTTAGAGAAGGTGGGTTTAACACTATAGTATCATATTCAAAGCAGAACGATACCGTCTGCGACGCTATCTCTGCCTATCCCCCGGCACATCCTAACGGCCGCTTCGGCCTTGCAATTGATATTGGCACCACCACAGTGGTTGTCTATATGGTTGATATTGCCAACGGTGCCGTCATAGACATTGGCTCAACCTACAACTCCCAGACCAAATACGGCGACGATGTCATCACGAGGATAGTCCACGCCACCGAAGGCGGCGGCCTCGCAGACCTCCGCAATACCGTAGTCGGCGATATAAACACAATCATAGATTTCCAATGCGGCAAACACAATATTGAAAGCCGCCACGTTGAAGCAGCAGTTATATCGGGAAACACCACCATGTCTCACATATTCTGGGGCCTCAACCCCGCATCAATAAGAGAAGACCCCTACATACCAACGGTTAATTACTATCCAATATGGAGGGGGGAGAAGGCAAGCCTCAACATCAATCCCCTTGCCGCTGTCTATACTGCCCCCTCGGTAGCTAGTTATGTGGGCGGCGACATTGTAACGGGAATCCTTGCCTCAAAGATGCACCGCAGCCCCGGCATATCGCTCTTTATGGACATTGGGACAAATGCTGAGGTAGCCATTGGAAATGACGAATGGATTATGACAGCGGCGTGTTCGGCGGGGCCGTGCTTTGAAGGCGGCGGGATAAAGTTTGGGATGAGGGCAACTCAGGGGGCAATAGAATCAATAAAAATTGACCCGGCAACTCTGACGCCGTCTGTCAGCGTAATCGGCGGGGGAACTCCCACGGGGATTTGCGGCTCCGGTATGATTGACGCCATCGTGGAGCTATACAAAACCGGTATAATAAATCAAAAGGGTGTGTTTAACCCCGCAAAGTCGCCCCTCGTCAGAGAAGGTGAGGACGGGCTTGAGTTTTTAATATACAGGGACAGCACCCCGCAAGGGGCGAATGCCCCGCAACGGGACATTGTGCTAACACGGGACATTGTGCTGACAATGGTGGATATGGAAAACCTCATCAGGGCAAAGGCGGCGATATTTGCGGGTGTTTCACTGTTGCTTCGCGAGGCGGGGCTTACTTTGGATGTGCTGGAGAAGGTTTACGTTGCCGGTGGATTTGGCAACTCCCTGAACGTAGAAAAGGCCGTGATGCTTGGGATGATTCCTGACCTGCCGCCCGACAAATACATATTCCTTGGAAACACATCCATCATTGGGGCATACCTTACCCTGATGTCTGACACGCTAAGAAAAGACCTTGAGTCAATCGCGTCGAAGATGACCTACATAGAGCTTTCGGTAGTTGGCGGCTATATGGACGAATACATGTCGGCCATGTTTATCCCGCACACTGACCTCTCGAAATTTCCATCGGTTGCGGCGGCGCTGGGGCTGTAATGTCGGCAATGCCGATTATCAATCTTCTTGACACCACACTCATTGATAAGATAGCCGCCGGTGAGGTGATTGAACGACCGGCCTCTGTTGTGAAGGAGCTTGTGGAAAACTCCCTTGACGCGGGAAGCACCTCAATCAAAATAGACATCCTAAACGGCGGCAAGCACCTGATACGCATAGCGGACGACGGTACAGGCATGGTACCCGAGGACGCCCTTAACTCCATAAAAAGACACGCCACAAGCAAAATCAGACAAGAAAGCGACCTATCGCACCTCGCAACTCTCGGCTTTCGGGGGGAGGCGTTGTCGTCTATCGCCTCTGTATCGAGGATGACGATAACCACCGCCCACGCTGGAACTACCCCCGGCACAACGATAGAAATCCACGGCGGCGCGGTCAAGAGTGTGCGCGAATGTGCCGCTATTGGGACAACGATTGAGGCAAGGGAGCTGTTTTACAACACCCCGGCCAGAAAGAAATTCCTAAAAAGTACGCAGAGCGAGCTGTCCTACATAATAGAAACAATTACCAATGCCGCGCTGTCATATGTTAACGTAAAATTTGTCGTCAACGTTGATGAGCGGGAGACTATGAACCTACCCAATGCGGCAACTCTGGACGAGAGAATCCAGCAAATCTACGGCGCAGCGTTTTTAGACGGCCTCATGGAGTTTAAAAAAGAGTCACATGAACCTTCAATGCTCTCAATACATGGATTTACATCTAAGGAGGGGTTTTACAGGCGATCAAGGAGCCACCAGTACATGTTCATTAATCAAAGGCCGGTGAAGGACAATGTCTTGAGATACGCGGTGTATCAGGCGTATAAGACGCTGCTCAAAGACGGGATGCACCCAATTTTTTTCTTATATGTTGGTATAGACCCCGCTGCGGTTGATTTCAATGTCCACCCGACAAAAAAGGAGGTCAGATTTACTGATCGTGACGCCATATATCGCGCGACGATATCAGGAATTGGCAAAGTATTAGCTAAGACTGCACAGCCGGAGGGTGTGCCAGACACTACCATGCCTGCGGAGCCAATGGCACCGCGCCCGCAAAATATGGATGTGGTATTCGATATGACCGCGGTATTTTCTGAAAATACTGCCCCCCTTGTCCCCCTTCCCCTCATACACTCGCGGGATTTTATATATCTTGGGGATGTATATGCGGCCTATGCTCATGGGGATGGCCTTTGTGTTATTGACCATCATGCCGCACATGAGAGGGTCTTATATGAGAGATTTAGGGGCGCGCGGTCGCCCATGGCGGGCAGATTGCTCTTTCCTTATAATGTGACGTTGCCAGCGCGGGAGTACGCGCTGCTTTGTGGCAACCTTGGGCTACTTAATGAGATGGGGATAGAGATTGAGGACTTTGGGAAGGATGTGTTTGTTATAAGGGCGTTGCCGGTTGAGTTGTTGGGTGCGGATATGACTGCGATTCTATCTGACATTGCCGAGGGTCTGGTTGATATAACAACCACCCCGCCGGTTGACATTGTCAAAGACACCATTGCCAAACGCATAGCCTGTCACAGTTCGGTGAGGGGGAAGGCGGTGTTATCGGACAGGGAGTTATCGCAGTTAATTGATGACCTTATAGCGGCTGACGACCCGGAGCACTGCCCGCACGGCAGGCCGACGCAGATACTTTTATCACTTGAGCAACTAAGAAAAATGTTCAAAAGAACATAATAAGCACTCACGCCGCCAACGGCGGCAGCCGGAATTTAAAGGATAAAACGTGGCGAAATTTACGGGGTGAAGGGGAGGTTACCTCCCCTTCGTCGTTAATCCGTTGTGTGTTAAATCCTTAATCTATCACCTCGACTTCTGTAGTATGAAACATTGGAAATACCTTAACTTTATCATGCGTGCAAAACCCGAAGCGCTCAATGCTCAGTTTGATACTGCTTTGCACGGACACCAGCTCTATTGATTCGATAAATGGCGAACGCAGAGCTGAGGCCATTGTCCCCCAGAATGATGATGGGGCCATAGTGATACCGTTAAAGTCAATCACCAGGGTCGTCTTACGGTTGGCATCGCTAAGTTTTTGAATAGCGTCCTGAAGTTTTGCGTTGGCCTCATAAAACTCAGTCGGCGTTTTCTCTCCCTCAAAAATAACAAACGTCTTATTTATTATCCTCATCTCATTTTCTCCTCATAAGCTTGATAAACCTTTAAAATAAAGGTTAGGGAACTTATTTCATCCTTCCATACCTTCCATAATCACTCCTCCTTGGGATAGTTATAGTTATCTGATTGCCCGCCTTGTTAAATACGGGATCATAGCCCATGTCCTGTAATGTCAAAAGCCCGCGTCCACGCATTTCAGTAACTGGTGGAAGTTTAGGGATTATCTTGTCGAATCCCTTGCCCTCATCCTTGACAGATATAACCAGCGCCTCAGACGATAATTCCCATGAAATAGTTATCTCCTTTTCGGGTAATTCCTCATTACCATGCACCCGCGCGTTTTCAAGCATCTCAATAACCGCGATTTCAGCCTCGGGCTGCTGCTTTCCTGGTAGCTCGGCGATAATAGGCAGCAGATAGTTTCTCATAAATGTCCCAACTGAAACTGTGTCACTGTATATACTAACTGTCGGCATTTTTTTCCTCCTTTATGCCGTTAATGTTGTTTCTGTTAAGAAACTCATCTAAATCATGTTCTCTCTCAATAATAATCAGCGTAATGTCATCATCGAATTCACAGTTTGCAAATCTTTGTAACTCCGAGATAAGGGAGTTTTTCATATCTCTGACAGATAAAGAGCTATTTTTCTGAAGATGGGTAATTATCCTTTCCGCACCAAAAGGCTCACCCTGTACATTCGTACTTTCAGGCAGACCATCTGAATATATTATAAGACGATCTCCTTTTATGAAATCATGCTCTATCTCATCAAAGTCGAGCTCAGATGACATGCCTAACGGCAACCCTGATAACTTAAGCTCAGTAACCTCTGTCCCCCGCAATAATAAAGGGGCCGGCTGCCCGGCGTTTGAAAGTACAAGTTTATTCTGATCAAAGACAAGATACATCGCCGCCACAAAACTATGCTCAGGAGATAACAGTCCGTAAATATCAGTATTTACACTCATTAGACACTCACTTGGATGCCGGTTTGGCGCGGGGCAGTTATCAACTATAGATAGAACTTGTATTGACATAAGGGCGGCTAAGACGCCATGCCCGCATGTATCCGCCACAAATAGTCCTGCCTTTCCCTTGGGCATCCTTTTGTAAAACCAGAAATCTCCTGATACATCCGTAGCCGGTTTATTGAAAAATGCCGCATTTAGTTTGGCGTTTTTAAGAATACTTCCAGTGTGCTCACTATTGGTCAAATACTTCCTTTGAAATCTGGCGGCTTCGCGCAAGTCAACTGCCCGTTCCTTTTCTAAGAGATGTTTTCTTGCCAGATTTCGTACTCTGGCGATAAGTTCGGGTAATTGGTACGGTTTCCTGATATAGTCATCCGCGCCGGCCAAAAGGGTTTTAGAGATTTCAGTGGCCATAGAGTCGGTTTTAGCGGTCAGCATAATTACAGGTATATCTCTGGTTTCTAACGTATCTTTAAGTTTCTCTAAAGTCTGATAACCATCTAACACGGGCATCATGATATCCAGTAAGATTAGATCGGGCAGCTCTGTCATTGCCGCGTCAAAACCCTCTTGCCCATCGTTGGCCTCAATCACTGTAACGCCTAGTTGGCTGAGGTTGGCTTTGCAAATAATCCTGTTATTCTCATCGTCATCTATGACCAGCACTTTAGCTTTGTTCATTTTTCCCTCCATTGTTGCACTGTGAAATAAAATGTACTCCCAACCCCTAACTCACTTTTTACCCAGATTCGTCCACCCATCATCTCAACAAGCAGTTTGGAAACTGCAAGCCCTAAACCAGTCCCGGCAATAGTCTTCCTGAACTTATCGCCGCGCCAATACATCTCAAAGATATGTTTGAGCGTTTCCTCATCCATACCGGGGCCTGAATCCTCAACACTCACTAAAACCATAGCCTCCTCTACGACCATCCGTATAATCACCCTCCCTTTCGCATCGACATATTTAACCGCATTGCCTATCAGATTAAACAAGATTTGCGTTAATTGCTTCAGGCCGACATGGATTGAAGGAAAGTCCGGTGGAATCAGAATCTGAAACTCCAACTCCTTTGCGTTAATTTTATCCGCGAGGTTTGACATAACAACATCCAATGTCTGCCGTACATCTGTAGCCTCATACAGAATATCTACCTTTCCAGCTTCAATTCTGGTAATTTCAAGCAACCCCTCAATCAAGGTATTCATATAATAGGCCGAACGATAAATTCTATTGAGATTGTCCGTCAGCATATCCTATAGTCAGCCACCCATTGTCGGAAGCGTTTATTAAAGTTTGCGCTAACCCTGAAATTCCATTTAACGGCGTTCGTAGTTCATGCGAGACCATAGAAAGGACTTCATTTTTTGCACGAGACGCTTCCTGGGCAATTGCAAGCTGCTGCAATTTCTCGTCATCTTCGATTCGCTTCGTAACATCTATAATGAAGCCGACAATCGCTGGCACATTTTTAATGGTCGTACGCGAACCATGAATCTCAATGTGCACAATTTCATCGTCTTTTTTAACGCCGCGAACACAATAATTTATGGAATATACCTCATGGTCCAGCCGTTTGCGAATATTTTCTGAAACCGTTGCGCCATCATCGGCATACACTAAATCAATAGGCGATATCCCTATAAGATCTTCTGCGTTGTCATATCCAAAAATCTCGGCAAACCTCGGATTTACGTAAATAAGCTTCTTGTGCTGTACGATATATATTCCCGCGAAGGATTGTTCCACTAAGCCTCTAAACTTATTCTCAGATTCCTGAATACTAAGCAGCATTGGATTAGTAATCTTCAAAAACGCAAACACTCCGGCTAAAATTAC
Source organism: Candidatus Magnetominusculus dajiuhuensis (assembly GCF_046044395.1). Classification (NCBI taxonomy): domain Bacteria; kingdom Pseudomonadati; phylum Nitrospirota; class Nitrospiria; order Nitrospirales; family Nitrospiraceae; genus Candidatus Magnetominusculus; species Candidatus Magnetominusculus dajiuhuensis. The sequence continues at coordinate 32,247 of NZ_JBJUSG010000017.1, forward strand.
AGCTATAGCTACAAAGAAAGCGACTATTCCCACCCGAATAAAAGGCGCGCGAATCTCCTGCATGTCTATCTTTGCAACAATCCCAGTATGCCGGTCAAGGAAATTCAGCGGCGCGAAAACGCTTAACACTTTTTTCCCACGATAATCTAATCCAATAATAGTGCCTGCCTGCCCTTTAAGGGCAAGACGCATCGGCCCAGCCAACCCAGAATTAAAAGGCACAGATTTTACCTTGCTATGCCGCAACGGAAGCAGGAATATAATATCATTGCCCTCACGGCGTCCCCATACAAATTCAACGGGCATGGTAAAGCCGTGGTAGCTTCTTTCATTAATCTTTTGAATCTCTCCAATAACCTTTTCTTCGATTGTCGGTAGTGATTTAGAATCCTGCCTTTGACATTTGCCCGACCCCTGGTGCTCTGTTTCTAACTCAATCATTCGAATACGAAGCTCAGCCGATGCCCTTAACCTAAGAGTCTGCTGCTTAACTGCGGTTTGATAAAGCAGCATTTCAGTAGTCGCCAATACTATTAAGACCACAGCCGCAAAGATTGCTATTAAATAAATTACTCTTCTTTTCCCAATATCTTTCATCAGCTACCTCCTTGTTACAGACTTATCGAAAAAACGCTTCCTTTTCCAAGCTCGCTTATAACATCAAGCTCGCCACCCATCACGTCAACAAGCCGTTTGGCTATATAAAGCCCCATTCCCATCCCCTGCCTTTCTCCCGTCTTATGGTCAACTTTTCCAAACCGCTCAAAAATCCCGCCTAAATCTTCCCCCGCAATTCCAATCCCCGTATCAGAGATAGAAATCACCACGCGACCACCCACCTCCACTACAGAACATGTTATATATCCCCCTGATTCAGTAAACTTAATCGCATTTTCAATCAGGTTGCCTATAACCGTGCGCAGCTTCTTATAATCCGCATTGACTGAAAGAGCCGTTACGTTTCTTTTGAAGTACACTCCCTTGCTCTTCAGCCGTTTTTCAAAACCGCCGCACAGTTCCTGAATCAAATCGGATAGGCTGAATGTGGAAAGGTCAAGTTTATCATCAATTGTGGCGGCAACCATAATTTTATCTACTACGGTGTTTAACCTCTCTGCCGCTTCTATTATCTTTTGAGAAAGAACCGTCGGCTGCTCACTCCCCGTTGATAGCATCTGCGAAAACCCCATCAAGTGATTCAGCGGCGTGCGAAGTTCATGGCTCATTGACGCAATCATCATAGATTTAAACGAGTCTGAGTCACTCTTGCAGCAGGCAGCGATGAGGTCTTCCCGTAATCTTCTTTCACTGGCAATATCCCACAAGATTTTCCTTAGACGAAAATCAAGTATCTCCATATCATAAATCGGTTTCTCAATAAAATCCTGCCCACCCTTCAACATAAAGACGCGAACCAGTTCAATAGAACCGTGCCCAGAGCACATCACCACCGGCAAGTCAGGCCAACGACGCTTAATTTTTAAAAAAGTGCTCAAGCCGTCGCTTCCCGGCATTTCCTGATCAAGTAAGACAAGCTGGGGATTAACCCGCCCAATCAGACCTATGGCCTCATCGCCACTTGAGGCCGTTGTTACCCTATATCCTAAGTTCGGCATGTGTAATTCAAAAAGACTTCTAATATCCTGGTCATCATCAACCACCAGAAGGGCTATTTCATTCGATTTGTTCATGTTCCCCCCTAACTCATATTTTTCAACCGAAGCCTATTATGCCTGATGGCATTTACATATCAGTTACATATCAGTTACAAAATGAATGTTTTCTCTCTGTTCATATAATTTTAATTAAATATCATAAACTAAATTAATGCTATCATTAATAATCATATCTTATATGATATAGTGTTACTTTTAAGTAACAACAATATATATAACTTAATGATATTATTAACTAATTATATATCTATCATGTTGCGTAGACACTAGGGCAGTTACTCTATATTATCTGACTATATTATTGGATATATATAATTATGTCAATCACCCCTTTAGGTGATTGACATAATTAGTATCCTATACAGTATAATGAATGTACCGATGATTGATGTACACTGACGGAGATTCACATGCTACCAGATTATGAAAGATTAATAAAGGACGATTACATTGGATCACACCTAAGCAGCGATGACTTGTTGGGGCTGGTTGAAATCATTCACCAGCTCAGTTTGTGTGGGCGCAATGATTGCCAATGCTGCAAGGACAACGTATTTTATTGCATTGTCGGTAAACTAAGAAGTTTAGTCCCTTTTGAATATATCTTTTTTTCACTCCTGAGATACAAAATTGACTATAAAATAAAACACCCTGATAATATCATTGTGTTAAGTCCCGGGAAGTTTGGTTTTCCCGAAGAGTATACCTCCGCATTCAAAAAGCAAGAACATTATTGTAACGAACCGTTAATAAAGAAATTGCTCGAAAAAAATGATTGTTACTATTGTGGAGATATATACAACGAAAACCCTCCGCTAAAAGGGCTTGCTGAGTTAATCAATAAATATAATATAATGAATGGTTATATAACAGGACAAAAAGATATCGCATCTAATGTTCTGTATTATTACCTGGTCGCAGGTAATTCATTGAAGAATGACGAGAGAAGCTATATAATATTATCTGATATATTAATTTTTATCAAACACATTTTGAGCAGACTGTTTAATTTTACAAAGTTGAGGCTCTCTAATGTCACACCGAGAGAGATAGAGGTCGTTCAATGTATGGCGGATGGTGCAACGAATGAAGAAATATCTTCTGTCTTACATATAAGCGTGAACACCGTGAAGAGCCACATCGCCAGCATATCAGGTAAATTAGGCACCAAAAACAGGACACAGACCGTGGCATTGTGTTTCGCGCATGGGATATTAAAGTGATTAGGGTGAAGGAGCTTAAACAATAAATAATGGTGGGCGATACAGGACTTGAACCTGTGACTTCTGCCGTGTGAAGGCAGCGCTCTACCGCTGAGCTAATCGCCCTACGAATAAACATAACAATTTTTACCGGCTATTGTCAAGAAGCGTCTTAAGCCCAAGCTCCGATATAGAAATTTGCACCTATTGATAAAAGGGTTTTTGAA
>NZ_JBJUSG010000018.1:0-34325 GCF_046044395.1 Candidatus Magnetominusculus dajiuhuensis
CCCCTCTGACTATGCACACTCACAGGCGCACGATTCCGGACAAGCCGGAATGACGACAAGACAAGCCGGAATGAAAGGCCATTTTGTGCGAGAGCATGTCTTCATACTTACGTACTCATTAATAAAATATATTATTGTAGGTATGATTTAGAAATGGAATAACCCCTAAATCCGATATAGAGAAGTGAAAAGGGGGAGACTATACACCTGCGCCATGGTCGTTCGTTGAGAACATCTCCATCTGTGGCTTGACTTTGATATTTTTGACAATTTATGCTAACATATAGCACGGGGTGTGGTGTCTGCGAAGACGGGATGAGCACTCGCAGCGCAGAGCCGCATATTAGTTGTGGGCTGTGCAGATAAATCAGAGGAGGAACGGCATGGAAATACAGTGGCATGAAGGCCTGGCAACAGGGGTAGATACAATAGACAAGCAGCATAAGGAGATATTCGAGCGCATCGCTGCGCTTATCAGTGTTGACCTTGAAACTCTGGAATCAGAACAAAGGGACGCCGCACTGCATAAACTCCTTAGATTCCTGGGGGGTTATGTCATTGACCATTTTAAGGCGGAAGAGGAGTTTATGACCCGGTCACACTATCCCGAATACGACCAGCATAAGAAAGAGCATATGGAATTCCTTAAAAGCTACTCATCACTTGTACGCATGTTCGAAAAAGAGGGCGCAACTGATCTAATCGTAACGGCAACTCAAAATCAGGCCGTGGACTGGCTTATCAAACACATCAAAGGTACTGACCAGAAAGTGACTGCCTTTCTAAAAGAAAGCGGCTACTTCACTAAGGCCAAAGACAAGGTTCACTAAGAAGTCAGGCCTATTGGAAGTATAACATCTTTACGGCGGCCTTTGCGAATTCCACGAAGCGCTCAGGCATGACCCCAATCAACATGACAAACGTGGCACATACGGCAAGTGCCGCGCCGAGGGCGTGTGAGGATGTCAGCTCCATCCTCGGCCTCTGCGGTTCCTTCATATACATATACATCACAACTCTCAGATAGAAAAACGCCGATATTACGCTGAATATGACGGCCAATATGGCAAGCCACAGATAGCCGCTCCTCACAGCAGACATAAACACGTAGAACTTCCCTATAAAACCCGCCATCGGCGGTATCCCCGTCAGGGAAAACATAAACACCAGCATCGCCGCTCCTAATATGGGATGTGTCTTGCCAAGCCCCGCATAGTCGCTGATCTCCAACGCCTTGAAATCCTTCGTGTGTAACATCAGAACGACCGAAAATGCCCCTATATTCATAAACGTATATATAAACAGGTAATTCATTGTGGCAGATAAACCCTCAGGGGTCGCCGCGATTATGCCTATCAGGGCGTATCCCGCGTGGGCAACTGAGGAGTAGGCCAGCATTCTCTTTATATTTGTCTGCACCAGCGCCATTACATTACCTACACACATGGTAAGTATAGACAGCACCGACAAAATCAAAGACCACTCCACAGACATGTTCGACAAGGCATACAAAAACACCCTCCCTAATACGGCAAACCCCGCCGCCTTTGGCCCGATGGACATGAAGGCCGTCACAGGCGTAGGCGCGCCTTCATAAACATCCGGCACCCACATGTGAAACGGCACGGCGGCTATTTTAAACGCGAATGCCGAGGACAGCAGCACAAGGGCCAGCAAGGCCATAGGGTTTCCACTGACACCATGTTGCGCAATATACACGGCTATCGTCCTTAAATCCATAGAACCAGTAACACCATACAACAGCGATATGCCATAGAGAAGCAGTGCGGTGGAAAATCCCCCTGTAAGGAAATACTTAACCGCGGCCTCAGTGGATTTCGTGTCGTGCCTTACAAACCCGGCAAGTACATATGTGCTCAAGGCCATCAGCTCAAGCCCCAGATACAGGGTTATCAGATTTCCGGCAGAGGCCATAACCATCATTCCCAAGGTAGAAAACACCAGCAGACAGTAGTACTCGCCGTGAAGGGAATCCTCATCCTTCAGGTATCTGCCGGAAATCATAATTGATAGAATCAGGTTAATAAAAAAGATGAGTTTAAAAAATACGCTATAACCATCCGAGATAAACATCCCGCCAAAGACTACACCGAAGTCCCCAAATTTCAAAGAGAAAAAGGCCACTAACGCACCAGCAAGGGCAAGGCCGGCCACTACCTCTTTTCTCTTCACAAAGGCATCCACCATAAGCAGGACAAGGCCCAGCGAGGCAACTATCATCTCCGGCAACAACTTTAGCAACGGGCTTAGTTCGGAAATCTGCATTTGGCCTCCATTTTCCATATTATCCTATCTCACCACGGCCTGTATAAGTGTATTTAACGCGTGCATCTCCCCGCCTTTTAGTTTGACAAGCAGACTTGCAACCGTGGCGTCCATAAAGCCCGTGAACGCACTCGGATAAAAGCCAATCCAAAACACCAGGATTATAAGCGGCAGCAACGTAACAATCTCCCTCAGAGTGATGTCACTTAACCCCGCAATCTTTTCGTTAATGCCCGTATAGAAAACCTGTTGATAGAGCCGCAGCATATATACCGCCCCTATAATAACCCCCGTTGCGGCCAGTATGCCCGCCGTCTTATTTGCCGTAAAACCGCCGAGGATAATAAGAAACTCACCAACAAAACCATTCGTGCCGGGAAGCCCTATTGACGCAAACGTAAATACCATGAAAAAGGCTGAAAAAATTGGCATAACGCTTGCGAGGCCACCGTAGTCCGCGATTTCTCTCGTATGGCTCCTCTCATATACCATACCCACGCACAGGAACAACCCACCTGTTATCACACCGTGATTTATCATCTGGAGGATTCCCCCCTCCATGCCCTGCGTGTTGAGACTAAATATCCCCAGCGTAACAAAGCCCATGTGGCTCACCGAGCTATACGCGATAAGCCTCTTTAAATCCTTCTGGGAAAGGCATATGACGCCACCGTATATGATGGCAATAACCGAAAGGACAACCATCGCAGGGGCCATCGCCTGCGAGGCATCGGAAAACATGGGCAGCGAAAACCTGAGAAACCCATAAGCCCCCATCTTTATTAGTATAGCGGCAAGTATAACACTTCCCGCCGCCGGGGCCTCCGTATGTGCATCCGGAAGCCATGTGTGTACGGGGAACATGGGAACCTTTACGGCAAACGCGGCAAAAAATGCCCAGAACAACAACATCTGCAGATTAAAGGGAAGCTGCGTGTTCATAAGCCTGACCATGTCAAACGTCCCTGTGACGATATAAATGGCAACCACTCCAAGGAGCATCAGGACACTTCCCGTGAGCGTGTAAAGGAAAAATTTCACTGCCGCATATAACCTGTTCGGCCCGCCCCACACACCTATCAGCAGGTACATAGGTATCAGCATGGCCTCCCAAAACATGTAAAATAAAAACATATCAAGGGCGGCAAAAACCCCTATCATCGCCCCTTCAATTAACACAATAGCAATATAAAACTCCTTCACCTTGTCCTTAACAGAGTTCCACGACACCAGCACACAAAGGATAGCAATGATGGCCGAAAGCAGGACGAACAAGACGCTGATGCCGTCAACCCCGACACAATAGTTTATATGCCATGCCTCTATCCACCGGTACTGCTCCACAAACTGCATCCTGGCGCTGGTCTTGTCGAAATTCGTAAACAACGGCACCACGGCGATAAGATTGCCTATACTGGCCACAAGGGCAATCCATTTTATCGTCGTGTGCCTCTCCCTGTTTATCAGCATCAACGCGGCGGCCGCCAAAACCGGCAGCAATATCGCCGTTGTCAGCACACAAGACTGTTCAATAGGGCATACTGTATTGATCATAAGCCTGTTATCCTTATCCTTTGGCCTGTCATTTGGCCGGCCCCGTGCCTAAAAGCACTAAAACTGCCAGCAAAAACACCCCGACAGCCATTACTAACGCATAATGCAGGACCACGCCGGTCTGAATCCTTCGCAGCTTTTGCCCCGACCACTGCACAAGCGCGGGAACCCCGTTCACTATCCCTTCAATAAACATCTTGTCAGTAACCCTATCAAGGATATTTTCTGACACCCAATAGCACGGCCTTACGATGATAAGGCCATAAAACTCATCCACATAGTATTTGTTAAATAAAAGTTTATATACCGGGGCAAACGTGGTTGCAATCTTCTTTGGAAGCTCAGGGCGTTTCAGATAGAAAAACGCCGCCGACGCCACTCCGAAAACGGCAACTACGACCGAGACGGCCATAGCCAACCACTCATGAGACATCTCACCCTCTGCGGGGGAGTGAATCGCCCCTTCCACATGTTCCGCCGACACAAGGCCCGTCACCTTGCCCAAAAATCCGGCAATCCAGTCATGCCCGCCAAGTATATGCGGCACACCGGCGTATCCGGCCACTATCGCCCCTACGCTTAACACTACCAGAGGTATCGTCATCGAAGACGGGGATTCATGCAGGTGGTGTTTCTGCTCCTCCGTGCCCCTGAACGTCCCGTGAAACGCCAAAAATAATATCCTGAAACTATAAAACGCCGTCAAAAGGGCTGTTACCACCCCGATTATCCAGACAAACTTCCCCACGGGGCTGCCTGAGGACAGTGCCTTCCACAGTATCTCGTCCTTGCTGAAAAACCCCGAAAGACCCGGTATACCGGCTATGCTCAGAGAGGCAATTAACATCGTCCAGTATGTCACGGGCATGAATTTTTTCAGGCCACCCATCTTTTGCACGTCAAGCTCCCCGCCCATCGCGTGCATTACCGAACCGGCACACAAAAACAGGCAGGCCTTAAAAAACGCGTGCGTGTAGAGGTGAAATATCCCCGCGGAAAACGCCCCCACCCCACAGGCCACAAACATATAACCTAGTTGGCTCACCGTTGAGTACGCCACAACGCGCTTTATATCGTTTTGAACAAGGGCAATAGTTGCCGCAAAAATCGCCGTTAGTCCGCCCGTAATTGCAACCACATTCATCGCAACAGGCGACAGCGTAAAGATGGGATTTGCCCTCGCAACCAAAAACACACCCGCCGTTACCATCGTTGCCGCATGGATGAGGGCGCTTACAGGCGTTGGGCCTTCCATCGCGTCAGGCAGCCACACGTGAAGCGGCAGTTGTGCGGATTTCCCCACCGCGCCGCAAAACAGCAAGAGCGCTATCAAGGTGGGCAAATTCACCTCCAACCCGCAAATCATCACCGTTGCAGAGGCAATAACGCCCAGATTTTTGAAGACATCGGCATAGTGCAGGCTGCCGAAGTTCAGAAATATCAGTATCACGCCAAGTCCAAACCCAAAATCACCAAACCGATTTACGATAAACGCCTTCTTTGCGGCATCGGCGGCAGATTTCTTTTCATACCAAAATCCTATCAGGAAATATGAGCAAAGACCCACGGCCTCCCATCCGAAATAGAGCTGGAGGAAATTATTCGACATCACAAGCATAAGCATAGAAAACGTAAACAGGCTTAGAAAAGAGAAAAACCTCGGATAGCCATCATCGCCGTGCATATAACCAATGGAATATACATGTACGAGAAAACTCACCGATGTCACCACAATCAGCATTATGGCCGTCAGTTGATCAATCAAAAACCCTGCTGACACCTTAAATGTACCCGAAACTATCCACGTATAGAGGTCCTGATTTATGACCGTCCCGGAGGACGCCTCAATAAACGCCCTGACTGAAAGAAACAACGAAACCGCCACCGCCGCCGTTGCAACCAGATGGGCGCGGCGCTTTATCAACGCCTTGCCTAACACTATGTTCAGCACAAAGGCCAGAAGCGGCAGAAGAGGTATAAGTATATAGCACCTGATGTCCATCAGCTATCCCTTTAACTCGTTAAGGTCGTCCACAGTTATCGTCTCCTTGTTTCTAAAGAGCAGTATTACAAGGGCAAGCCCTATTGCGGCCTCTGCCGCGGCAACTGCTATTATGAAAAACACCATCACCTGCCCCGCCAAATCCTCAAGATAGTGGCTCAGCGCAATGAGGCTTATATTCACACCGTTAAACATTATCTCAACAGACAGGAGCATTATAATAATATTGCGCCTCGTGACAAAACCAAACATCCCTATACAAAACACCATGCCACTAAGCCACAGGTACCAATTCAAGGGTATCATCTATCTTAACCTCTTTTTTGCCAGCACAATTGCCCCAATGATTGCCACCAAAAGCACCAGCGAGGCAACCTCAAAGGGAAACAGGTACTGCGTATATAACACCGTCCCCACGGCCACCGTCTGAGTTGCCCGCTCGATTTGGGCGATACCCCAAACCCCCTTCGTGCCTATGTGCACGGTAAGCATTGACATCAATATTACCATGAGTATGCCGGAGCTTACCAGTAAACCCATCGGCCATACCGCGATGAACTGTTTTTTACGAACGTCTTCCCGCAGATTTAAGAGCATTATGACAAACAAAAACAACACCATAATAGCCCCCGCATAGACGATTATCTGAACCGCCGATATAAACTCCGCGTTTAGAAACAGATACAGCCCCGCTATATGAAAAAACAGCAGCAGCATATACAAAACGCCGTGCAAGACCTGCCTCCTCGTGATGGCCATTAAAGACATCGCCACTATCACCACTGCAAAATAAAAGAAAAATACCTGATTTATCATCTATGGCGTTCCCGTATGGTGTAACAGAATCTTCAACACAGCGGTTATCACAATGTTCGCAAGTGACAGGGGAATCAGCACCTTCCACCCGATTGCCATAAGCTGGTCATACCTGTACCTGGGAAGGGTTGACCGTATCCAGTAATAAAAGAATATACACATGTAGAGCTTCATTATAAACCACACAATCCCCGGCACCACCCCAAGAAACGGCAGCATTTTTAAGACGAACGGGGGGATAGTCCATCCACCAAGGAAACACAGCACGGCTATGGAGGACATTATTATCATGCCCGTATATTCGGCCATAAAAAACAGCGCGAAACGCATCCCGCTATATTCGGTAAAAAACCCCGCTATGAGTTCCTGCTCGGCCTCAGGCAGGTCAAACGGCGACCTGTTGGTCTCGGCTATTGCTGACACCACAAACACAAAAAACCCAAGCCACTGCGCCGTTATGTACATCCCTCCGGGGTAGCGGCTTTGCGCGTTTACTATATCCGTAATATTCAGCGAACCCGCCATCACCATAACGCCAACCAGACTAAGCCCCAGCGGCACCTCGTAGCTGATGACCTGGGCTGAGGCCCTCAGGCTGCCCAAAAACGAGAACTTTGAATTCGACGCCCAACCGCCCAATATAACCCCATAGACGGCCAGCGAAGACATGGCAAACAGAAAGAGAAGCCCGATATTGATATTGGCAATTACAAAACCGTTAAAAAATGGCACCACAGCCAGCGAAGAAAGCGCCGCCATAAGCCCCAGCACCGGGGCCATAAAGAATATCGGCTTGTCCGCGTTTGTGGGTATTATGTCCTCTTTAAAGAACGATTTGATGCCGTCGGCTATCGGCTGCAACAGTCCATACGGGCCTACGACCATCGGCCCAAGACGGTTTTGCATCCGCCCGATGACCTTTCTCTCGAAATACGTGGCATAGGCAACATGGAGCATCACGCCCCCAAGCACAACGGCTATCTTCACTATGATAAAGCCAATAGTCCACAGCCACTGCGGTATGCCGAACCTCGCCGTCTCCAGCGCTATCAGTGTTGACATATTATCGCGTCCCGCATATTTTATTTATAATTGCTGTCATATCCACGCCAATATAAACCTATTGTTGATGTTTTTATTATAATTTCTCAATTACAACCTCGTTATCAGTCAACACCATGCACCCCAGCACGGGGTCAACCGCATAGCCGGTGAGCGCGTTAAAACTTACCTTCTCAAACGTATTTGACAACATCACTGTGCCCTCAGGGCAGTCTATAACTATCTTCAGCGTCACAACGGCAGCGCCCCTGGCCGTCCTTACCCTTACAGTGTCGTCGTTTCGCAGGCCAAGCCTGTCGGCCTCAATGGGATTTATCGCCAGGTACGGCTCAGGGCTTACGCTTAGTATGGCCTTTGATTTTCTTGTCGTTGAGCCTGTGTGAAACAGAGACCTCTCAGGCAGTAAAGCCAGCTTGCAGGGCTGCGTGGCACACTCAGGTGAGTTGTGCTGGACTGCCGGTAAAATCTCAAGGCCCTCTACCACGAAATCCTCCGCCCCGCCCTGAAATTGAACCGAGCCGTATGGCCACATGAGGCCGCCCTTTATTATATCTTCGTACTCCGACGCCGAGTGAAGCGCCGAGACCTGTATCATCTCCTGCCATACCTCTTTGGAATCGGCATAGGTTTCGTTCATGCCCAGTGCCCTGGCAATCTCGGCAATTACCCTCCATTCGCTTCTGCCTGTGGGAACATCTGAACCCTTTCTCAGAAATTGAATCCTTCCCCCGAGGTTAGTCATCGTGCCGTCTTTTTCTGACCACGCAGCCGCCGGAAGCACCACATGGGCGTGGCGCGCTGTCTCGGTCATAAAAATATCCTGTACCACGAGCAAATCAAGCGACCGCATCGCCCTTTCTGTCTTTTCCCTGTCAGGGAGGTTAAAAATGGGGTTTTCGCCCATTACATAAAGCGCCTTCAGTGTGCCGTTGCCCGCCCCTTCGATCATCTCAAAGAGATTCATACCCTTTTCTGACGGTACGGACATAGCCACGCCGTTTTTGAGCCTCAACTGCCCCGGCCTTACCGGCAACCCGCCCGGAATGGACTCCGGTACGCATCCCATGTCTATAAGGCCGCGGTAGTTTGCCTTTTTCGAAAGCAGATAGACACGCGCGTCCATTAGGTAGGCAATCGCTGCAACTAAAAACAGATTCTTTGAAGGAATGCCAGACTGCAACAATGTCGGGCCGATAACAACTACCGGGTTTTTCAGCCTGCTGAGGTCGTCTATGGCCTCTTCCATATTTTCAAGCAGGACTCCGGTTGCCCTGAGTTCTGGCTCACATGGAATCCGCAGCGCCTTTATCTTTGTCTCTATATAGGGATTCTTCCCGCTATAACCTTTCATCTCGGCAAGGCCGATTACGATTGTATTGAGTACCGTCTCCTCGTGCCGAGGCACTGAGTTAAGGTCGTAGTTGATAAAATTCCCAAGTCCACCGGGCTGCCCTGACACGACTACCTTTGCCCCATGCCTCCAGGCCGCCCTTATCTGAACGCCCAGGACGGGGTTTATGGCGGTGGGGTCGCCTCCTGCCACGAAGATACCGTCCGACTTTTCTATATCAGATATCGAATTTGCCGTTGCCGCCGTGCCAAAGATTTTTTCGATATACGCCTTTGCCGGGGCGTAATAGAGCCTTGCCGTGGAATCTATGTTGTTTGAGCCGATGACAAATCTGATTAATTTCTGGAGCATATAGTTGTCTTCGTTTGAACACATGCCTGAGGCAAGCGCCCCAATTGCCTTTGGGGAGTGCCTTAATTTAATATCCTTGAGGTGTGTTGTGATGTATGCAAGGGCCTTTTCCCAGCTTGCTGGCTCAAGTACCCCGTTTACCCTTATCATCGGGGTTGTTAATCTGCCTTCGCTTTCCACGTAGTCATAGCCGAAACGCCCGCGTACACACAGAAGCCCCTTGTTAACGCCCGTGCCGAGCATTGGAATCGTCCTTATTATCGTTGCCGCCCTCATCTGCAAGTACATCGTGCAGCCCACGCCGCAGAAACCGCACACGGTCTCTACCTCTTTCTCCACATACCACGGCCTGTAACTGTGCCTGTGGAGCCTTGACATAATCGCCCCTACCGGACATACCGTAAGACAGTTGCCGCAGTATTCGCAGTTGTACTTGTCGCCGGAGAATGGCTCTACAAAGGAATGCGCCCCCCTGCCAGTTACCGCTATTGCGTAAGCGCCCTGGGCCTCGCCGCACATCCTCGTACATCGGGCGCACAGGATACAGCGCTGCATGTTCCTTACGATAAACGGGTCATTGACGTTTTCCGGGTGTGTGCGCTTGCCCTCGGCAAACCGGCTATCGCTGCCGCCGAAGCGGGCGGCATAGTCCTGAAGCAGACACTCCCCTGCCTTGTCACAAACGGGGCAGTCAAGCGGGTGGTTTATCAGCAGAAACTCAAGTATCGCCCTTCTTGCCTTATCAACCTGTTCAGTTTCTGTAAAAACGACCATCCCCTCGTTAACCTTTGTGGTGCAGGCGGTCTGAAGGCGCGGTACGCGCTCTATCTCTACAAGGCACATTCTGCAGCCGCCATAAGGCTCCAGGCCCTTCAGGTGGCAAAGCGTGGGAATGAATATTCCAGCACTCTTTGCCGCGTCAAGGATTGAAGAGTCTCTTCCCGCCTCTACTTGCTGTCCATCTATCATTAATTTGACCATATAATCAGTCCAGCTCTCCCATTGCCAGTTGTCCCCATCTTTGAGATGGATCGGTTACCTCACATTTTTTGTATTTCACATGATACTCAAACTCCCCGCGGTAGCGTTTCATTGCCGAAAGGAGTACATGGGCAGCGCCATCACCAAGGGGGCAAAAGGTCTTACCCACCACATTTAAGGCCACATCCTCAAGCATGGCAAGGTCTTCCATATCGGCCATTCCATCTTCGATTCGTCCGAGGATTGTCCTCATCCAGCTTGTGCCCTCTCTGCATGGCGTACACTTCCCGCAGGATTCATGTTCAAAAAAGCGCATCGCCCGTTCATATATTTTTACAATACACATGGTGTCGTCCAGCACGATAATCGCCCCGGAGCCTAGCATACTGCCGTGCTTGGCCAAATTTGCGAAGTCCATCGGACAGTCAATATCATTTGGTGTCAATATGGAAGTTGACAGGCCGCCGGGTATAACACCCTTGAGCGCGCGCCCCCCACGTATGCCGCCGCAGCAATCATAGATTATCTCCCTGAGCGGCGTGCCAAAGGGCAGCTCATACACACCGGGTTTGTTTACCGCCCCGCTTACACAAAACAGCTTTGTGCCCGGTGAGTCCTTCGTCCCCAGAAACGAGTAGGCCTTAGGAGAGGTCTCTATTATATACGGTATGTTTGCAAACGTCTCTACGTTATTTACAATTGTGGGCTTGGCCCATGCCCCCGCGTTGACGGGAAATGGCGGCTTGATACGCGGCTCACCACGTCTGCCCTCAAGGGAATTTATCAGGGCGGTCTCCTCGCCGCATATATAGGCGCCCGCCCCTCTGTGGACGGTCAGATTAAACCGGAAGTGTTTAGACATTATGTCGTTGCCGAGAAAACCCTTTTCGTATGCCTCTTTTATGGCGTCGTTTAATCTTTTTTCCACATGGGGATATTCCGCCCTTACATATATGTAGCCGCGAACTGACTGAAGGGCATAGGCCGCAATCACCATCCCCTCTATCAACTGGTGCGGATTTCTCTCCAGAATAACACGGTCTTTAAAGGTTCCAGGCTCTCCCTCGTCGGCGTTGCATACGATATACTTAGGAAACTTAGGGTCTAAAGACGCAAACTGCCACTTCGTCCCCGTCAAAAACCCCGCCCCGCCACGGCCCCGCAGCCCGGACTTCTTGATATCGTCTATGATATCCCTCGGCGTCATCTCGTTTAAGGCGTGTTCAATGGCAAAGTAGCCCCCCGCCTTTATATACTCCTCTATGCGGTGAGAGTTGGGGTTTTCTATATTTCTCAGTATTATATTTTTCATTTATTTATATTTATCAACCATTTATTTATAGTTTTCCAGAATTTCCTTTATATTGTCTATCGTAAGATTGAAGTGGCAGTCATCGTTTACAAGCATGGCGGGGGCCTTGTCGCACGCCCCGATGCATTCCATTATCACAAGCGAAAACCTGCCGTCAGCGGTTGTCCCGCCGTGTGAGAGGCCGTAGGTATTTTCAAGAAATTCCTCAAGCGTATCGGCACCCATTATAAGACAGGCCACGTTTGTACAAAGATATATGACGTGCCTGCCCATTGGCCTTGTCTTGTAAAGGGAGTAAAACGTAACGACACCTTTGACCTCGGCGGAAGGCACTCCCGTCAGTCTTGAAACCGACTCAAGGGCCTCTTCACTGAGCCAGCCATAAAGCTCCTGAGCCGCATAGAGGACTGGCAGAAGGACTGAGCGCGTATGTGGATAGAGCTTCTTAAGGACCTTTATCTTGTCCTTCAGTCTGCGGCTTTTATCCACAACCGCCGTATCTGCCGCGCCAATAGTGGTATCCATCGCCTTTATTATCCCCTCTTAAACATATATGACGACAGGTCCATGTACTGCCTGTTCATATCCCTTATTATCTCACAAAGCTGAATGCCAATATTTCTGTACACCTTCGCGGTGAGTGACGGATTGTCGGTAATGAGCTTGTCGAAGTCGCTCTTTTCCATCTTGACCACCTCAATGTCCTTATCCGCAATGGTCATAGCCGTATGGTCGGTGCCGTCAATGAAGGACATCAGGCCGAAACTCTCCCCCTGCTTTACGCTGGCATATGGGAGGACGTCTCCATCCTGTGTTAACCTGCATATTCTCACCTTGCCCTTTAAGAGAAAATAGAGTGTACCGCCCTTTTCACCCTCATTGTAAATGACATCGTTGATTCCATAGTTCTTTCTTTCGAACAGGTCCGACAGCAGCGCCTTATCGGTGTCGTCTAACCCATCGAATATCCCAAACTGCCCAAACACCTCTTTGAATCCCATAATCTAAAACCCCTTACGTTATCCGTATTTTAATCATTTATATTCACCTGTCACATTCACCCAGGACTACATCAATGGAGCCGATGTTAGCCACGACGTCGGCAATAAAACCCCCTTCGCAGAGCCTCGGCAGCGCTGAAACGTGTATGAAAGACGGCGACCTGATTCTCATCCTATAGGGCTTACCCGTGCCGTCGCTTATGATATAAAACCCCAGCTCGCCTTTGGGCACCTCAGTGGCGACATATACCTCGCCGGGCGGGGCGGTCATCGGCCCCTTTGTTATCAGCGTAAAGTGGTGAATCAGTGATTCCATGTTATTGAGCACCTTGTCCTTTGGCGGCAGGGTGTATTTAGGCGAATCTGTCGTCATTATCGGCCCGGTTGGCAGGGCCTCTATGCACTGCCTCACAATGGCATTGGATTGCCTCAGCTCCTCCATTCGACAGAGATACCGGTCATAGACATCGCCGTTCTTCCCCACGGGAACCTCGAACTGTACGAGGTCATAGGCGTCATATGGGAAGTGCTTACGCACGTCATAGTCAACACCACTGCCACGAAGCGCGGCACCCGTCAGGCCGTAGTTTACAGCCTCCTCGGCAGAGATAATCCCAACCCCAACGGTTCGCTTTAGCCAGATTCTGTTGACATTTATCAGCGTCTCATACTCTTTAATCTTGCCAGGAAAATCCTCGGTGAACTGGTAGAGTGTGTCTATGAACTCCTGAGACACATCGTTTCTGACGCCGCCGATGCGCGGGTAACTCACAGTGAGCCTCGCGCCGCAGAGCATCTCAAAAAGCTCCAATATACGCTCCCTCTCTCTGAAGGCATAGAGAAACACGGTCATTGCCCCAATGTCAAGGGCGTGAGTTGCCAGCCACAGCAGGTGGCTTGCGATTCTTGACATCTCAGACACCATTGTCCGAATATACCTGGCCCTCAGGGGCGGGGCAATATCAAACAGCCTTTCCACGGCAATGCAGTATCCCACATCGTTTGTCATTGACGATATGTAGTCAAGCCTGTCCATCAGGGGGATGGACTGGAGATATGTCATACCTTCGGCCAGCTTTTCTGTGCCGCGGTGCAGATACCCCACATAGGGGGTGCATTTAATGATGGTCTCGCCGCTTACCTCAAGCCTCAGGCGAAGTACGCCGTGCGTAGAGGGGTGCTGCGGCCCCATGTTGATGGCCATCTCTTTAGTCTTTAGCTCTTTAGTCTCATCCATTAATCATCTCACTTAATTATCTCACTGCCGTTATATTATAATTATCTCGTCATAATATGATACTACTTCTTATTATACCAGCCGAATTTCTTGAAATCCTCTGATTTTTTAAGCACTTCTTTGAATCCGCCCCACTCCTCGCCTTCTGGGCCAGCCGTGGGGTAGTCCTTTCTCAGTGGATGGCCGTCCCAGTCTTCGGGCATAAGGATTCTTCTTAAGTCAGGATGCCCCTCAAAGACAATCCCGTACATGTCAAAGCACTCCCGTTCGTGCCAGTCGGCGGTCTTCCAGACGCTGACGACACTCTGGATGGGTTCTTTATCGGGCACCTGGACGTTCAGGCGTATTGTGTGCCTGTGGGCCATGGAGTACAGATTATACACAACCTCAAATCGCGGGGTCTTTATTTTCCTGTAATCAACTCCGCAGACATCCCGCAGATAATCAAACCGCAGCTCAGGCGTACTGGCAAGCCACCCTGCAATCTCAAGTATCTTGTCTTTTTTTAGGGTAACACCGGTCTGTCCGCGAAATTCCTTTACCGCGATGACCTCACCGGGGAATTCTTTATTGAGGGTGTCGGCTATTTTAGAGGGCTCCACCGCATCCTCTCTTTACTGATAATGGCCTGGAGTTTTATTATGCCGTCAAAAAGCGCCTCGGGCCTCGGTGGACACCCGGGGACATACACATCAACGGGAAGGAATAAGTCACAGCCCTGCACCACACTATAAGTCCTGTAAACATTGCCCGTACAGGCACAGCTGCCCATTGCGATGACATACTTAGGTTCGGGCATCTGGTCATAGACTTTTCTTACGATAGGGGCCATCTTTTTTGTCACCGTACCGGCTACAATCACGCAATCTGCCTGCCGCGGTGACCCCCTAAAAATTATTCCCAGCCGGTCAAGGTCGTAGTGGCTTGACCCGGCGGCCATCATCTCAATTGCACAGCAGGCAAGCCCGAATGTTACCGGCCACAGGGACGACTTTCGCCCCCAGTTGATAACCTTATCCAACGAGGTGATAATAGTATTAGCGCCGGGGATAACCTTAATCCCCTCCTCGACATCAACCAGCCCCAGAGCACCGTCAATAATCATTACAGCGCCCTACCCTTGCATATTTTAAGTGCGTTAATCCCATACAAAGGCATCTTTCCTCCACGCGTAGATATACCCAACTACCAGCACCACGATAAACAGCAGCATCTCTATGAGGGCATACAGGCCAATTTTATCAAACGACACCGCCCATGGATAAAGAAACACGGCCTCAACGTCGAACACGACGAACAATATGGCGATGATGTAATATTGTACAGAGAATTTTTGGCGAGGCTCACCCTCTGGCACCATACCGGACTCATAGGTAGAGAGTTTTTCGTCATAGGGCCTGCGCGGCCTGAGAAGATAGCCAAAGAGGAGGCTGCCGAGGCCGAAGCACAGCGCGATAATCATAAAAATCAAGACCGGCAGATAACCAACCGGCGTATACGTTCCAGGCATAGAGAAAACCACCCTCGCTCAATCGCGCAACTGGCGCGGATTCCTACAACATCGGGCAAACGCCCGCATCTGACTGACCTATTAAACACCAAAGGCTCAGACATTGTCAACAATAAAATTTGACACAGTCAAGCCAAAGTAAAAATGTGATGTCACGTAGAATTAATTCAGCGTGGCCTATTGAATAAACCACGGGGATTCTGCTAACCTTATAACGTGGAATCGTTAATAAGGGGCATAATGGCGAGGCTGCTGTGGGAGACAGGGGCGGTGAAGGTCTCAGTGGAGAGGCCGTTTCAGTTGGCGTCGGGGAATTTTAGTCCACTCTATATAAACTGCCGGGCGCTCATATCGAATGCGGCGACGATGGACGTAATCACTGCCATGAGCCACTATTTGTGTGCGTCGAAGGGTTTAATATTTGACATTGTAGCCGGTGGAGAGACGGCGGGGATACCGTTTGCGTCATATATATCGGGAAGGTTGTCAAAGCCGATGGTATATATAAGGAAAAAACCCAAGGGCTACGGGATGGGTTCGCTGGTGGAGGGTGTGTTAAAAGAGGGCGACAGGGTTTTGCTCGTAGAGGATTTAATAACAGACGGCAAGAGTAAAGAAGGGTTTATTAGTGCGATAAGAGGGGCTAAGGCAGAGATAGGCCACACGCTGGTAGTTTTTGACAGAGAACAGGGAGGCCGTGAGTTCTTAAATAGCCTGAACGTAGAGCTGCACCCCCTATGCACACTAAAAGGCGCGATAGCCGACTGGTCGAAGATGGAACTAATCCCGGAAGACACAAAAAAGGAAATCGAGTCCTACCTCGAAAACCCTCAGGGCTGGCACGAAAAAAGGGGGCTTGGGTTTAAGTAGGGGATATTATTTATTCTCATAACGCTTTCCATTCTTATCATAATTGGGTGAACCCTCAAGCCCCACCGCATTACATATCTGATCGAAAACAGAGGTATGTTTATAAAATGAGATACTATGTAATATTGAGTAGTTAAGATAATAATGTTGTTGTTAATGATACAGGATAAAGGATTGAAAGCATTGTAAATGACAAAAATGCCCTCAAAAACCCTTTATGCCGACGGGTGCAAATTCCTATATCGGAGCTTGGGCATCAATGGGAAAAAGAAGATACCACAGGAGTTTTGCTATACTACCCATATGAAACGTTTGACGATAGAAAAGGAAGGCAGCAAATAGGAAGGGTTGGAGCTTTATATTGTCAATAGGCGCGTAAAATTGACCTATCATAATAGTATAGAATAAGGTGAGGAGATTACGGCAAACGGTTATAATAGCATAATGTATAATGGCGCTATAGCGTGAGGATTTTCAGGTGAAAAATACTATTAAACAGTTTTTCAATCTCAGGATTGTCATTGCCTTTGTAGCGGTGTGCCTGATTACGGTGGTGGTTGCGTATGTAACGACAAAGAAAAACGAAACGCGGCTGCTGCGGAAAGAGATGCAGGAGCGTCTGGCAATACTCAATCGGTTTCAGTCATTCAAGCTGGAAAGTTATGCCATCCCTGCGAAAACATTATCTGAAAACCCCATAATAGTCGAGTTTTGTAATCACATATACAATGTTGATGCCATGAATGAATATCTGTCAGAATTTAGTGTTTCAGCCGAGGCATCTTTAGTCTTCATATTGAATAGTGACGGCATTACGATTGCCTCAAGCAATTATAAATCACCAAAAAGTTTAATGGGAGTAGATTATAGTTTTAGAGAATATTATAAAAAAGCGATTAAGGGACAGCCGAATACCTTTGTTGCCCAGGGCACGAGGACAAAGTTACTAGGCTATTATAATGCTTATCCCATAAGACATGGCGCTGATGTAATCGGCGTTGCCGTAGTCAAATACGATTTGCTTTCTTTGCTGCCGCCAGACATTGGCGTCAATGAGATTGTGTTTATATCAGATACAAACAATGTTATATTTGACGCCACTGACAATAGGTACATGTTACACACTATGGGTAAACTACCTGAGAAAACCATGAAGCAATTAAAAGACAGCAAGCAATACTTGTCGGAGCCTCTGCCGCCATTACCGGTAATTAAAACTATTGTTGAGGATAATGCAACGATCATTACCCTTCATTGGAACGGCTCGAATAAACACGATGATGTCCAATATCTTATGGAAGATGTCCTCTCCACCAGAGGCGATTGGCATATATATATGCTTGTTACATTATCTAAAATCAACCCAACAATCATATTTAATATCTCGGCGGCGGTTTCTCTGGTAAGCGTAATATTTCTTATCGTAATGCTGCTGTCCCTTATGGCGTTGGATATAAAAAGACGTAAAGAATATGAACAGTCAATAACTGCTGCAAATAACGCGCTTGAACGGATGGTAAATGAAAGGACCCTGCAGTTACAAGAAAAGATAGGACAATTGTTATCAATGGAGCAAACGCTCCATGAAAAAGAAAGAAAATACCGCCAGCTCGTAGAGCTTTCTATGGAGGGCATATGGGCGGTTGATAACGATGGCATTACCACGTTTGTAAACCATGCGATTGCTGATATGCTTGGTTACACAATGGATGAGATGTTAGGAGTGAATTTTTTAGAATTTATGGATGACGAAGGGAAGATTAAGGCGATAGAAACTGTAAAGAGCCAGGCGGTGACGGGTCATAGCGACCGGTTGGAGACTACGTTTCTGCATAAGAGTGGCAAAATAGTGTATGCAGTTGTGGCCGCCACTGCCCTTATAGACGATAATAGAAATCCCACAGGGTCTTTTGCAGTTATATCTGACATTACAAAACGCAGAGAAACCGAGACCCAATTAAAGCAGTCTATGTCAGACTTAGAACGTGCTTACAATGACCTTAAGCGGAGCCAGCAGCACCTTATTCAGTCTGAAAAGATGGCATCACTTGGGGGAATGGTTGCCGGAGTGGCACATGAAATAAATACACCCGTGGGTATTGCTTACACACTGTCGTCCAACATCGTGAAAAAAAGTGAAACCATCGTGGCCGCCTTTAATGACAAGTCACTTAATAAGTCTCAACTTGAGGATTATATCACCGAAGTGGAGCAAAACGGCCAACTTATATTCAGAAATCTTCAACGTACCGCTGATCTGATAAAGAGCTTCAAGATGGTAGCCGCGGACCAGGTAACTCAGGAGAGACGGACTTTCAGGATAAAGGAGTACTTAGAAGAGATACTCTTGACCCTTCATCCGAAACTGAAGCATTGTCAACTTAATATTGAAATCACATGTTCAGAAGACTTAACGGTGGATAGTTATCCTGGAGCGTTTGCCCAAATCATAACCAATCTTTTGTTGAACTCTCTCATACACGCGTATGCCCCCTGTGATAAAGGTGATATATCAATTAAAGTAGTGGCAAAAGAGACGGAGATAACTGTAGAATACAAAGATGATGGCAAGGGGATATCACAGGAGAATCTTAATAGGATATTTGATCCTTTTTTCACTACGAGGCGAGGCACCGGAGGCACTGGACTTGGATTGCATATTGTGTTTAACATAGTCACTCAGACACTGGGCGGACGCATAGACTGTAAAAGTACAGAGGGAGAGGGGGCAACATTTATAATTGAGTTCCCCACTATCAGGGAGAAACAGCATGATTGACCACGCTGGTGACGATCAGTTCTTCTTTCAGGAGGGCAAAGTAAGCACATTGCCGCAGACGGCGGAAAAGTGGAAGATAATGATAGTTGACGATGAGCCAGAGGTACACGCTATGACAAGCCTGGCGTTGAGAAGTTTTGCTTATGATGGTAAATCCCTTGAATTATTAAGTGCCTACTCCGGCAGCGAGGCAAAACGCCTCATTTCCGACAATACTGACACTGCCCTTATACTTTTAGATGTCGTGATGGAAGATGATCTTGCCGGGCTGAATACGGCAAGATATATCAGAGAAGAGTTGAAAAACAATCTTGTCCGGATAGTGCTAAGGACAGGACAGCCTGGACAGTCACCAAAGTTGGACATCATAACTCAGTACGATATCAATGATTACGTTGAGAAAACCGAATTGTCCATTGACAAGTTCAATATATTGATGATTTTATCTTTAAGGACATACAGAGATATTCAAATCATTGAAAACAACAAAAGGAACCTTGAGAGGATAATCAGAGAAAAGGAGGCATCAGACGCGGCAAACTCTGCCAAGAGTGAGTTCCTTGCCAACATGAGCCATGAGATTCGAACCCCTATGAATGCCATTATCGGACTAAGTGAGCTTGTCCTTGAAGCGGATCTAAAACCTCAGCACAGGCAATACATGCATACGGTGCTTAGTTCAGCCAACTCTCTTTTATCGCTTATAAACGGCATATTGGATTTTTCAAAAATAGAAGCCGGAAAACTGGAACTTGAGTCCATAGATTTTGATCTTCGGGAATTAGTGGAAGGCGTCTGTGATCCTATCTCTATTCAGGTACACAAGAAGGGTCTTGAGTTATCAAGCCATATAAAACCAGAAGTGCCGTTAAAACTAATTGGCGACCCTGGACGCCTTGGGCAGATACTTCTTAACCTGCTGGGCAATGCCCTGAAATTCACTTCGGCAGGGGAGATAGTGTTGGAGGTTGAGACTGAACAGGACAATGCTGACGATAAACTTGTCTTGCTTCATTTTGCGGTATCTGATACAGGGATAGGGATACCGGAGTCCAAGTTTAACCAAATTTTTGAAAACTTTTCTCAGGCAGATGGCTCAACAACGAGAAAATATGGAGGTACCGGCCTTGGCCTTGCCATCTCAAAGAGGTTGGTCTCACTGATGGGTGGCAAAATATGGATACAAAGCACTGAGGGCAGGGGTACCACGTTTCACTTCACAGCACAATTTTTTCTGAGTGCTGAAAAAGAAAAAACAGATTCATGTAGTTTCAATAATATCAAGGTATTGGTTTCCTGCAATTATCCCACCACCGCCAGAATAATCAAAGACATTTTACGTTGCTGCGGCAACGAGCCTGATGAGGCCATAGGAGCAGATGAGACGTTTAACAAACTGGAGGCCGCCACCAATGCGGCTGCCAACCCGTATGATATTATATTTGTGGATGTACGGCTCTCAGGCATTGGTGGCTTCAAAATGGCGGAGCATATAAAAGACGCGGGTTTGCCATCCTATGTCATTATGATGCTAAACTCCAATCAAAGAAGTGGGGATTTAGATAGATGTACTGAGCTGGGGGTCTTCTGCCATATCAGTAAGCCGATAAAACATAAGGATATAATAAATACTGTGACAAAAGTTCTTTATTCAAAACATCCGGACACAATTGAAGCCAGTAAGAAACTCCAAACGCCTGTGTCTGCTCAAGCCGGACTTTCCATGCTGCGCGTCCTGCTTGTTGAGGACGACATGAATAACCGGGTGGTTACCAGTGAGATATTGAAAAAGAATGGCTGCAACGTTACGGAAGCAGTGGATGGGGAGAAGGCGGTTGCCCTTCTGAACGAGGTAATGTTTGATTTGATTTTAATGGATGTGCAAATGCCGGTAATGGATGGTCTTGAGGCGGCAAAAATAATCAAATCCTCAGACTCCACCCGTAACATTCCGATTATTGCAATGACAGCCCACGCATTAAAAGGAGACAGGGAGCGTTGTATAGAAGCAGGAATGGACGACTATATAACTAAACCTATCAGGCCGAATGAACTGGTTCAAATCATAGCGAAATATACTGTCGTTGAAGGGAATGAAACAACCGAACGCCCCGTCCAATGTGAAAAAATGCCTGTACGTTCTGACAACACCGCTGCCACACATCATGATAATGTAGAAGATGATATTCGGTTAGAAGAACTCATCGCACAGATAAGCAATTCTAAACTCATAGAAACTATACCGCATGGTGAGATAAGGGTGTTAATACAACATACCGCCAACCTTATAGTCTCCATGAGAGAATCCCTGAATTCCGAAAATTATTTTCTGACCGAGAAACAGGCTGAGGCCATCAGGGATAATGCCGAGAGACTATCACTTGCAGAAATTAAAGCGGCCGCATTTCGCATGATGATGTCGTTGAGAAAGTCAGACATTGATAACGCCAAATGCCATTTTATGATATTAATGGAAAAGTTAGACAATTTACTAAAAAAAGAACTTAATGGCCTTCAAGATTAGTATGATGTCATGCTAAACTCGGCTTCCACAGCACTGCCCGTATCTTCCCAAAAATAGGTGCCCAAAAATGTGTCCGCCGCCATCCAACTCCAGCCTTTCGCTGACTCTCTCCGCTGAACGTCAGGCTATAACAGCCACATCTATCGTATTAATCAAAATATATAAACTCATAATCTCCGCTGTAGCCGAATTCGTTATAAATCCAGACCCACTCCTCAGTCTTATAAAATGATTCACAGGTGAGCGCCCAACATTGAAGATTGAAAAGTTGCTGTTCGCAGTTATAACTCTCTACCGCGATGTATTTATTACTGCCCACCCTTTCAATTTCACTCAATGCGCTTTTTAGTTCATAAACATGCAGATTATGCAACGTGGTTATGGAAATCACAAGGTCAAATGTCTTATCACCGTATGGGTATGGCTCACTGGCATTGCCAACGCTGATGTTATGCCTTATTTCCTGCTTCGCGTTTTCAACCGCGTAGGGCGATAGGTCAAAGCCAACTACCGTACACTCCGGCAGGAGCTTTTTCAATTCATACAGTAAAAAGCCCTTGCCGCATCCAACATCAAGGATTTTGGCGTTTTGGCCAAGATTATAGGTTTTAATCAGCTCTGCCGCCGGTTGACTCCATCTGCCGTCATACCTGTAGCCGCCATAGCCGTATCTTCTATCGCCATCCCAGAAGTCCCTGTCAAAGCGTCTGGCGACCTTCATGCACTCCACCTTGCCATCAGACATTCTCGCCAGATAGTCCCGCGAGGTCTGCTTGTGAAGCGGTGTTATTATGTTTAAGAGTCTGCCCATTTGGGTTAGTATAAATTATTTATTTCAGTGATTGCTACTTTTACGGTTGGGTAAGGCGTTATGATATAATATTTCCTGTCATGCTGGATATAATACGAAAATACGTGGGAAGAGTAAAACTTTCTAAACCTGCACAGGGGATTTTAATTGGACTTTGTGCGGGGTTGATAGCCCTGTTTATAGGGACGTTTCAGTTTGCGGCTGACCTTGAGCTTTACACCGTTGATATGAGATATAAACATCGTCCGCCGATAAAGACCCTCCCCTCGCTGGGATATATAGATTTCGACGACTCATCGCTTCGTCTGTTTGGGCAGTGGCCGTGGCCGCGCCTAAGGCACGCGGTGCTCGTTAATACGCTTAATTTTTATAACGCCAAAGCCGCAGCCTTTGATGTCTTTTTTGTGGAAAGGGAAAACACGGTTTTCTATCCTGCCACCATTAAGAAATTCATGGCCGGCAGCGGCTACAAAAATGAAACGGACTTCCTCCGCCTCCTTGACGATTCCTTCAGAACCTATGACGAGGAATTTGCTGAGGCAATGACTAAATTCGGCAATATCTATTTAAGCTATTACACGGTTAGGGCGCATGAAGGTAAGGATAGTAAAAATAAGGGCACGATGCGGCCAGGTACGCCGAATACAGGCGCAGACACCGCAATTAACTTGCTTGAAAAAACCTTCCTGCCCATTCCCAAAGCTATTGACGCCAGTACCCTGCACGCCGACATACACATCAGCCCGCCGCTTGAGGAGTTCATCGCCGCGGCAAAGGGCACCGGCTATGCACAACCCGACCTCGACAGCGACTCCATTGTGAGAAACTATACGCTGCTGCGCCGCTATGATAACTACATGACCTACCCCGTTATATTAAAAATGCTCTCTAACGTCATGGATTTTAAACTCAACGATATGGTAATCGTCCCCGGTAGATACCTCATACTCAAACAGGCCCTGCAATACGGCAGCGATACGCGCCATGATGTTACAATTCCCATAGATTCACGCTGTCAGATGCCCCTGAACTGGGCCGGCACATATCGTAACTCCTACACACACATCCCCTATGACGTCTTGTCCTATTTCTATGCCGTCATCAGGGCAAAACAAATCGCCTCGAAATATGCGGGAAGCAGTTACGATGAGTTGTACGGAGATATATACGCAGACCTGATGGAAGACACGCTTGTCACAGAGGCCAGCGGACGCGCCATCGCCTCAGATATTGCCGCCGCCCTTCTCGTCTCTGAATTGCTCAACAGGGGGATTAAGCAGGCGGAGATTTATCAGCAATTAAAACCATATGTCAAAGGGGATACCATTGATAAGATATATGCCGTGGTGGCGGCCTCTGTCAAAGTTGAAAAAGAGTTGATGGAACATCGGGGCGGCAGCGCCGACAATAATCATGGAGGCCCGTACTCCCCGCAGATTGCCGAGGCGGTGAAAAACATGAAGTGGTTTTACGCTAAGGGACGTCTCAAAGAGGCCTACCCATATTATTTCCCGGACGCGCCGCATCTGATGCAACAGGGGGAGCCTCGCGCCTTCTCCCCCACAGATATGGAAGGCATGATTTTTATGGTCGGCCTCGCCGGGACAAACACCATAGACCTTGACCCTACCCCGTATGAATCCTACGCCCCTATGGTATCTTTCCACCTCAATGCCATAAATTCCATACTCACAGGGCAGTTCCTACAGACCGCACCCGTGTTATACAACAGGGCCATTACCATTGCCCTTGCCGTATTGGCCGGGGTAACGGGCATTATGGCCGGCGTTATCGCATCCTCTGCCGTAGCGGTAGTGGCCGCCGCCGCATATGCGTTTATTACATTGAAACTCTGGATTGTGAAAGGATACCGGATAGATTTAGTCATTCCACTTACGGGTATGGTCGGCGCGTATATCACCTCCCTTGTTATTCAATTTGTGAGGATGTTTCTGGAGAGAAAAAAGGTCAGGTCGTTATTTGCTAAAATGGTGTCAAAGGCGGTACTAAAGACAATGGAGGAAAACCCGGACAGTTTCTCTCTGACCGGACAGCGCAAGGCCGCCGCAGTATTTTTCTCCGCCCTAAACGGCATGAACGAGGCCATCAGAAAGGTATCGCCTGGTGAACTGCCCGCCCTTCTTAGTATTTACCTCTCACCCAACAGCGAGATAATCATGAACTATGGCGGGTATATTGACAAATATGAAGGACACGTCATCATGGCAGACTTCGGGGTTCCGGTAGACGACGAATTATGCGCGGTTAAATGCGCCTTCAGCGCCATTGAGCAAAGGCTTGACATTGAGGCATTTAAGTTTTACGTGGAGACCGCCTACGGTCTTTCGGTAAACGTGGCGATGGGTTTTAATTATGGCTATGTCTCGGCAGGTAATATGGGTTCTGAGGAGAAATTTCAATACACCGTCATGGGTGACCCCGTAAATGTGGCCGCCAGATTTATGGCCGCAAATTTTATTTACAACTCTGACTATGCCATCACAGGAGAGGACGCGGTACCAGTTATCTCAGATTTCGTCCACCTTCGGCTGCTTGATAAACTCCTGCTCAAGGGAAAGACCAAACCCCTGGCCATCTACGACTGCGTCGGCTGGAGGCCGGAGGCATACTTAAAACTCCACTCAGGCAAACCCGTCCCGGCACACATAAAAAACCTATGGCTTAAATGCCCGACTGGTAAGATATTCGGCTATCTGCGTATGTGGGAAAAGATATATAAGAAAACCTCCCACCCGTTGGCAGAGACTATTTGGAAATTTTTTACCGCGTGTCTGCCAATCATAGAACCGCTCCTCATTAGCAAATTGAAAGGCGAGGCCACTATATTTCACACATCTGTGATTGCGTTTAAACACAATTTAAAGGAAACGCAGGGACACCATTTTTCTGGCTCAGACGGTGAGGCAGTGTCAGACGGCCTTTATGTTTATTTAAACTCAAAACAAGAGGAGTTAACCAAAATCGTGGGAATGCTTGAAGACCCGGCGTTAAATACGCATACCGGGGGAGTTGCCACAGAGGGGCTTGCCCAGGCGGCCAGGGCACTCTTATATAAGTGTGAAATGCTCCTGTCCCGCTTTCAAAATGAACATATTGAGGACGATCATATTCGCAGGTGTACCGGCGCTTTAAGAGACTTCGTGCCAGGTAAGGAGGCCATGGACAACCACCGCCTCAATGCCACTATCGCCGATGGGCAAGGCCGCTATCAGGCAATGGCGGGGGATTTCTGTAAAAAATTATCGGGCGAGGCTGGAGCGTGGCATGAGATGATGTCCCTGGCAGGCGCACCCACGCAAGATGACCTGGCCGCCAGCAAACATTTTGAGGAGGCGCTTACGCTGTACTGGGAGCGCCGTTGGGATGATGCAATTGAGATATTTCAAAAGGTGCTGCGGTACGTGCCAGACGACGCCCCGGCACAGTCTTTTATTAACCGGATAGAGTTATATAAGGAAAACCCTCCCCCGGAGTTATGGCAGGGGGAATTCGTCCAGACAAAGAAATGAAAGATAAGTTTCGAAAAAAATATGCGGGAAAGATATATTTAATACTCCTGAGCGCCATTGCTATCGGGACTATTGTATCGCTTATGGCAACCGTCCTTAGCGTACTGGGGGCGTTTGACAGGCTTGAGGACACCGCCCTTCAGACCGCGTTTCTAAAACGGCCGCCGCTTATAACCGACCCCGCCATTATGAGCATAGACATAGACGACAATGCCATTGAGACACTGGGACGCTGGCCCTGGCCACTATACAGGCATAAGTCGCTTGTGGATTTATTAAAACTCTACAAAAGCCGGGCGGTTATATTTACGGACATAGACATATCCAGGGCCACCCACAACTCAATGGAAGAGAGTGCGGCGTGGCTTCTGAAAGACATGATTAAAGGTGCATACGAAAGTGGCAGCGCCGATATGACTATGTCATATATAGACAGCGGTGGCGGCGACGACGGTTTTTATCACTCGCTGAAAGACTACGGACAGGTTTTCTACACGGTGAAATCAGCACAGACAGGGCAGCCCTCCCCCTCTGTCCCTTCAGAAGGTTTCCCCGCGGGTACTATCCGGGGCGGAGGCTTTAACTCTATCGTTATGGACAAGCAGGGTGTTGTGTTCAGATACCCGTTGATTACAAGCGTCAATAGTACACCCTATCCTTCGCTCCCGCTGGATGTGGCGATAAAACTGAGCAGCGCGGACAATGTTACGGTCACAACTGGTAAGGCCATCAGGCTTGAAGGCGCGGGCAAAACAACAACAATACCCATAGACAAGGAAGGACAGATGTTGATAAATTGGGCGGGCAGGTACAAAGACACGTTTCAGCGCGTTCCTTTTGGTATTGCCGCGTCTTTTATCCTGCTTCAGGAGGCCAAAAATGAGCTTAGGAAATATGACTTAAAAACGATGCCAGACCCCGGCGCCGCCCTCGCCAATCTCAAAAAAGAGCTGCAAAAACACCCGTACGCTGCCAAAGGCAAAAGCGAAGAGACAGCAGTCTTAGTGTATAATGCCACACTGATTGAGAATCACTTAAACTCTACCGGCTGTACCGTAAAAGACGCGATGGATTATCTTGGATTGCCGGAGCAGTGGACAAGGATTGCCAATCAGGTTAAATTTAACAACTACCTGCTTCAAAAATATGATGAGACCGAAAAGCCACCCGTCTTTGATGAGGCCGTAAAGGAACTTGGGTTGACGCCGCAAGAGGCAGACCTCAAAAACTCATATGATTTGATAAAGTTCCACCTCGAAAACGAGACTATACCATTGGTGAGGCCACTCTATTTTGAGAAAATGGACAATAAGGTCAACGGCAGGGTTCAGACGATAACCCCATTGATATTAAAGGACAAGATAGTTTTCTACGGACTTACGGCAACCGGCCTGACCGCACAGAATCCAACCCCGTTTATGGAGCGCCACGCGATGCTTGACCTGCCCATAAACGTGCTGAACTCCATACTGACAGGGAAATTCCTCCACGAGCCACCCCCGCTGCTGATTTACCTGATAACGTATGCGCTGGCGTATTTTATCGTTGTGTTCGTAGTGCTGATGTCCCCTGTAAGGAGCGGCGTGATAACCATTTTTGCGGCGGGCGGGTATTTAGTGTTTTCGTGGTATTTGTTTACGTCACAGGGTATTGTAATGCCTGTTTCGCGGCCGCTGTTTGCCATATTCGGCGCGTATTTCGGCGGCGTAATTTACAGGTATTTTAAGGAGCGCAACGAGCGCAGGATGGTCAGGCAGATGTTTTCCACGATGGTATCGCCGGAGATATTAAAGATCATCGAAAAAACCCCCGGCAAGCTGAACCTTGGCGGCGAGCTAAAGCGCGCGACGATGTTCTCATCAGATGTCTCCGGGTTTACGACCATATCAGAAGGCGTTACATCGAGGGAGCTGGCAGATATACTAAACATCTATCTCACGCCGATGAGCAACATTATAATGTGCTATGAGGGCTATGTTGATAAGTACGAGGGGGATGCGATAAAGGCGGACTTCGGCGTGCCACTAAGTGACGCCGGACACGCATGGAAGGCCTGCTGGGCGGCGCTCTATCAGCAGGAGGAACTACTGGTCGTGCAGCGCATGATACTCCTTCAGTATGGCGTAAGGATAACCGCCCGAATGGGGGTAAACACGGGAATGGTGCTGGTGGGTAACATGGGTTCAGAGGGACACGTCCAGTACACGGCCATGGGACCGGCGGCCACAGTTGCCGAGGAGCTTGAACCGGCCAACAAAATCTTCGACACATGGATTATGATTGGTCACGATACCTACGAGGACGCCAAAGACTATGTAGAGGCAAGGTGTCTGGGCGAGATTAAGACCCATCACGCCACGGACTCCGTGTATGAACTGGCGGGATGGAAAAAGGAAAAGTTTCTCTCCCACTGGCAACAGAGGCCGGTACCTGAGCTTGTCATAAAATCGTTTAAAAAGCTGCGGCCTGAGAAAATACTGGGCTATAACTATTACTTTAAGAATAAGGCGCTGCCGGAGCTGCCCATACTGACAGAGATTCGGCAGATGTTTTCTGAACTGGCGGAGCTTTCTGTCCAGTTTATGCAGATAAAAGACATAATCCACATAGTCAGCATTGAAGACAGCATCCACGAATTGCAAGGGAAATTGAAGCCTCATGTGGCAATATATGAACAGGAAGAGCCGCCGTTGAAGATTCGTAATGAAATAACGCAACTTCACGGCGCGCTGGAAAAGGAATCCACACCCTACGAGGCGGTGCTCTTAAGGTGGAAGATAACGCTGAAACATCAGATGGCACATATCATAGCGCTCACCGGCAAGATAGGCAAGGCAGAGACCGAGACATTCATTGACATGGCTGATAAGCTTGAAAAAGGCATTGAGAGTATAAACAAGAGGATAAACTGTACCGGTGATGAGACTGCCGCGTCACTTTCGGACAACCTGAAAGGCCTGTTATTAAAAGAAGACCTGGACAGTTCGGTGATTGTTGATAAACTCACCTATCAATGTACGTCAATTGAGAAGGTAATAGGGGTGAGATTAAGTATGTTCGCGGACGGCCTCAGGGGCAACCCGCGGCAATACCACGAGTTAATTGCAGAGATGTGTACGGTGGATGAGCAAAGGCTTGAGATGTTCAGGCAATTTGAGGATGGCCTGAGTCTATACAAACAACGCCGCTGGGAGGCGGCGCTGGAGGCATTCAGACAGTGCCTGAATATCGCCCATGAGGACGGGCCAAGCAAAAAATACATAGCAGAGATTGAGCGCCTGAAAACAACCCCACCACCCGAAGATTGGACAGGCGCGTGGGAGGCGGGTTAAACCTTAATAGTGAAAACGCGCAATGAATGGGGAGCCGGTCTGCCCGAGATTTTACCGCTGTGCCGTGTATAGTACTCAAGGGTGGTACCCCCCTTCGTCTTTAATCCTTACCTTTAATCATTCAAATATTGTTCACATAATAATAAATATCTATAGTTTTTTTTGCTTCTGTGTTTAATATGTAACTGAAATGTAACACCTCGTCGTGTATTATGTATCTCAGTATGGTGATAGAACTATACGAGAAAGTGGTAATACAACTGATACCATTGGGAGGGATTGCATATGTTAGAAACAGGGGTGGCGTTGAATGTTTCTTTTGAGGAGGCTGTTGGAAGTTCTATGCCGAAAATAGGCGCATATAATTCTAGCATACCGGCAAACGTCCTTGACAAGGTCGGAGTACTTATCATGGTACTTGATATAGACGGGCGGATTGTGTACTTTAATCATGCCTGTGAGAGGGCGTCAGGGTATAAGTTCAGCGAAGTAAAAGGGAGGTGCTTGTGTGAGCTTTTAGTTCGGCAAGAGGACATGGATGAGTTAAAGAGGCTCTTTAACAATATACTAAGCGGCAGGGTTTCAGAACCCGTCATCTATGAGTATTACTGGGTAAGCAAGAGCGGGTCTGAACGTCTGATAGCATGGTCTAATGTGGAGCTTTCAAAGGATAACAGTTCGGAACTGTTTATTATATCCACAGGAATAGACGTTACAGATATTAATCTGAAGAATCAGTTATTGGTTCAACAATCCAAGATGGCATGTATGGGTGAGATGATAGGAATGATAACCCATCAGTGGGTGCAGCCTCTCAATGCCATCGGGTTAAGTGTGCAGGATTTACAGGATGCATATGCCTGCGGGGAAATTGACGAAAAATATATAAAAGGGTTTGTTGATATGGCAATTGGCCAGGTTAACTTTATGTCAGATACGATATCCGATTTCAAAAACTTTTACGTGCCGTCAAAAAAGAAGATACTGTTCAATGTAAAAAATACTTTAGAGGAATTGATATCTATGTTTATTCGAATATTCAATGGCTATGGCATAGATATTTATGTAACTGCTGAAAAAGACACAAAACTGTTTACAGAGGGATATCCAAATGAATTTAAGCAGGTGATACTAAATATTTTAAATAACTCGAAAGATGCCATTATATCTAAAAGAGGTAAAGGCATTAAAATACGAGGGCAGATAGAAATTAATATCTGCAATGATAAAAAAAGAGACAAGATGATTGTTTCAGTAAGAGACAACGGCGGCGGTATTCTGGACAATGTTATTGGGAATATCTTTGAACCTTATTTCACAACAAAGGGGAAGGAAGGAACGGGGGTTGGACTGTATATGTCAAAAACGATAGTAGAGACAAACATGGGTGGCAGCCTTACGGTTAGGAATTATGGTGGAGGGGCAGAATTTACCATTAGTTTAAACATAGTCGGCGGCAGTGGTGTAAACCCTACAGGGCAAACGCATTAGCAACATATGATTGAAAATTCCTATACATAGTTTGTTATCGGGTTTATATTATCAAAGGAGGGGATATAGAGATGGACTTTTTTAAAACCTATGTTGGAAGGATGCTCTATCGGGATGAGTATGTCATTCTGAAAAGGTACTGGGTTTTCCCGATTTTGATATGGGCTGCGCTTGTTGCCTGTTCTCTTGTATGGAATCTATCTTCTGTAAAGCAACAATCATTAGGTATAATGGAAGGCCAGGCACGCTCTGTGTTCGAACTAATAGAGGTGGTTAGATTGTGGAATATGCGGCATGGCGGCGTATATGTGCCAATTGCCGAGGCTACCCCTTCAAATCCATATCTCGACGTACCGGGTGGGCAGACCGTGTCCATTGGAGATAAAAAATTCACATACATAAGCCCGTACTACATGACCCGACAGTTAAGTGCGCTCGCAAAGGAGCACGAAAAAGGCCTGTTTCACGCTACTAGCCTCAAACCAATCAATTCCGCAAACGCCCCTGACGAATGGGAATCTACGGCATTAAAGGGTTTTGAAAAGACAAAAAACAGGGAAACCTTTGAGCTGATCGAAAAAAAATCAGGTAGCTCGTTCAGATATATGTCCGCGTTGTTAGTGGACGAGTCGTGTTTGATGTGTCACGCGATACAGGGCTACAAGGTTGGAGACATACGCGGCGGCATCAGTGTTACGATAAATGCAGATACCATAGTTAAATCCACTCATAATCAATGGATTAATCTTTCAGCCTCTCATGGGGCCGCTTTTTTCCTTGTGTCCGGCCTAATGCTCTTTAGCCTGTCGCAGAGGAGAAATCAATACTTGTCCCTCCAAAAAATAAACTCACGCATGAATGATGACATGATTGTGCTTCAGCAGATGTCAGATGAAATGAGGGAAAGCGAGGAGCGTTTCAGGCTGATTGCCGAGAGTGTCAGCGATGTCATCTGGACGCTTGACGCCTCAATGGACAGTTTTACGTATGTAAGCCCATCAATAGCAAGTCTGCGCGGATTTACCGTTGAAGAGGCCGTCAATGAGACATTCGCAGAGGCCATGACGCCGCAGTCTTACGCCTATGTTCGGGACATCCTCATGGAAAAACTTGCATGTTTTAAGGATTCAGGGAATATTGACTGCTTTTCGGAGAGGATTGAATTAGAACAGAAGTGCAAGGATGGGAGGATAATCCCTGTTGAGGTAGTCCTGTCGGCCATAATCGGGGCGGATGGACAAATCAAGGAGTTTGTGGGAATATCGCGGGACATAACGCAACGCAAAAAAGAAGAGGAGAAACTCAAATATCGCAGCACGCACGATTCTATGACAGGATTATATAACCGTGCTTATTTTGACGCCGAATTGGAGCGCGTAGCCAAGGGCAGGCAGTTTCCGGTCAGCTTTATAGTAGCCGATTTGGACGGACTGAAACGCGTCAACGACTCAATCGGGCATGAGGCGGGAGACCGGCTGATCAGGGGGGCGTCAGATGTGCTTAAGATGGCTTTTCGTGGAAGCGATGTAGTAGCGCGTACGGGGGGCGATGAGTTTATTGTCATTCTCAGTGAGACTGACGAGGGTCTGTCCGTCAGATCAATAGATCGCGTTAGGGCATATCAGTCGGAGTATAACAAAAATAACAACGGCCGGCCGGTGTCCATATCGCTTGGCGCTGCAACAGCCTATTGCGCCCTTGATATTGAGCTAGCCATCAAAGATGCCGACAAGCGGATGTATGAGGACAAGGTATCCCGCAAGCAGCAGCGTGTCGGATAAACAAAGGCAGAAACAAGGTTATGGAATACTGACGGCGAAAGGGGGACTCAGGAAAGTGAATATCAAAAATTGGTCATTAAGTAAGAAAACATGCGTGCCTATATTGCTTATAGTGTTGTTGGGCGTAATTATTAACACATGGATAGCGGACTTTTTAATCAGAGACATGGTAGTTGAAGAGGTAAAAAATGGCGCAATAATGGGTTACAAGAACACTGTCCTGGACGCCATTACTTCTATGATGGTTGCAGGCAATTTTAAGGAGGCGAAGGAGCCGTTTTTGCAGCAATTGAAAAAAGTGATTGACTTGAGGGTTGTCAGAAGTGAGGCAATAGACGCGTCCTTTGGGAAGGGAAAGCCAGGTGATTACCCTGATGACGACGTGGAGAGGGAGGTAATGCGTACAGGGAAAGAGAGAGTGATCGTCGAGGGCACTTCGGTTCGGGGTATTTATCCTTACATAGCCGGGCAAGACGTCATGGGCAGGAACTGTCTTTCATGCCATAACGTGAAGGAAGGCGATGTTTTAGGAGTAGTCAGCATAAAAGTTTCCCTAAACAAAACAGCAGAGAGGTTGAAGCACTTTGAGTACCTGTTTATATTTCTCGGGATGTTGGGCGTTCTATGTGTAAGCGCAGCGGTTTACGCAATCGTCAGAATAACCCACAGACCATTAATTGCCCTTACCAGTAAGGTGAGGGAAATCGCTGGCGGTGACCTTACTGTAAACATCAAGACTATTGGGAATGATGAGATAGGGATACTTTCACAGGGTATGAATGCAATGGTGCATTCGTTTAGTAACTCTGTACATACGATATTGAGCCTGGCGGACGCTCTCTCTCTGAATGCCGAAAAGATATTGAGGGCAAAGGCCGAAAATGCCAGGCTGGGTGCCGAAAACATCGCCGAACAGGCGTCTCATTCATTTGACGACTCTACCGTGTTGATCTCTACGTTTAAAGACATGGCAAGCGACATATCCACAGTAGCCGGGGCGTCCTTAAAAACCATGGAACACGCCAATAATGGTAAAGATGTATCTGATGGAGCGATTAATGTAATAAACCTGTTGCAATCTTCAACTAAAGAGCTTTCTGTCATGATTGAGAACCTTGATAAGAGCTTTTCAGAGATCGGAAACGTTGTAACGGTTATTAAGGAGATAGCTGATCAGACGAATCTGCTTGCCCTCAATGCGGCAATTGAGGCGGCCAGGGCAGGAGAGCAAGGAAGGGGGTTTGCCGTTGTTGCGGATGAAGTGAGGAAACTCGCCGAAAAGACGATAAAACAGACTGCCGACATTTCGCGTAAGATTGAACTTGTGCTGAAAGACTCGCAAAAGACCACAACTTCGATGGCGGATGCCTACGAAGGGGTATCAAAAGCTACCGCATATATTAATGATGTGGGCAATTCCCTGATAACTATTGTGGGGGCATCTAAAAATACACAGTCTCAGATAGAGAAGATACAGCAGTCGGTTACTAATCAGCTTGAAATCTCCGACAGGGTTCAATCCCACACGGATAAGACCTCAATGGTAGTTGCCGACATGAGAAATATGGCCGATGAGTTAATGAATGACCTTAATATGATAAACCAGATATCCGATGAACTGAGGGTGTCATCATCAAGTTTCAAAACCGGTTCAAATGGCTCGTCAAGTATTGATATGTTTTAGAGGAATATTTATCCCAGATTGTCCATTAGGAGGAAAAGTCTAATGGCGGCCATTAGGAAA
>NZ_JBJUSG010000019.1:0-33651 GCF_046044395.1 Candidatus Magnetominusculus dajiuhuensis
TGATTATACTATACATACTACCAGTATCGTTCTTGCCTTCACCGAGAATCGCTGTCAGCAGTGTAATGAGTTTGACATGGGGTTGCACCTTGTTATACAATAGGCCATATGAAAAAGTTACTTATCGTATTAGCGGTTATAGTTGCATTTCCACTGTTGCCGTTGTTTTTGCCCATAGCGTTGGTTTACCTTTTAGCGGCTGTGAATATGAGCAAAGGCTATGGCAAGATGTTTTGCGGCGGCGTAAAGCCATCTACGAAGGACGTGATAATAGAGGCTATGGCGTCTAAAGGGATACCGATTCCCGCATGGCTACTGTCTAAGCAGAAATCCTGCTGAGCGTCAGCCCCAACTCAGGGGATAATCTCCACGTTGGCGGCTTCCAGAACTCCGCCCTTTGTCAATCATGTAAGCAGTGCCGCTTGCTAAAGTGCCGCGAACTGTTATAGCATACTG
This sequence comes from Candidatus Magnetominusculus dajiuhuensis, assembly GCF_046044395.1. Lineage (NCBI taxonomy): Bacteria > Pseudomonadati > Nitrospirota > Nitrospiria > Nitrospirales > Nitrospiraceae > Candidatus Magnetominusculus > Candidatus Magnetominusculus dajiuhuensis. The sequence continues at coordinate 457 of NZ_JBJUSG010000019.1, forward strand.
TGGTGCAATACAATAATTATTGAAGGAGTCACATGGGATTAAAAATATATAACACTATGTCGGGCAAGAAAGAGGAATTCATCCCCTTGGAGGGGAAAAAGGTAGGGATGTACGTATGTGGAGTAACGGTCTATGATTTGTGCCATGTCGGACACGCCAGAAGCGCTGTCGTCTTTGATGCAATCAGCAGGTACCTGCGATTCAGGGGCTACGACGTGACATTCGTCAAAAACTTCACCGACATAGACGACAAGATAATAAACAGGGCTATTGAAGAGGGTAAGAGCTGGGACGAAATCGCAGAGACCTACACGAATGAATACTATAAGGATATGGAAAAGCTGGGTGTTGCAAAGCCTGATATAGAGCCTAAGGCAACCGGGCATATAGCCGGGATGCTCGACATTATTGGCAAGCTGATGGACAAGGGATATGCCTATGAAACCGACGACGGCGTGTATTATGAGGTGGGGAAGTTCGTCGGCTATGGAATGCTCTCCAGGCGCGACCTTTCCTCAATGGAGGCCGGGGCACGCGTGGAGATAGACCTGAAAAAGAGAAACCACTTTGATTTTGCCCTGTGGAAGCGCTCCAAAGAGGGCGAACCGGCGTGGGACAGCCCGTGGGGCGCGGGCAGGCCGGGTTGGCACATCGAATGCAGCGCCATGTCGCTCAAACACCTCGGCGAGACCTTTGATATTCACGGCGGCGGCGCGGACTTAATCTTCCCGCACCATGAAAACGAAATCGCCCAGAGCTGCGCCGCCACAGGCAAGCCCTTCGCCAAGTACTGGGTTCATAACGGTTTCATCACAATAGACAAGGAAAAGATGTCCAAATCCCTTGGGAATTTCTTCACGATAAGGGATATTCTGCAGGAATTCGACCCCGAGGTACTGAGGGTCTTTCTCCTCTGCACACACTACCGAAGCCCCATAGAGTTCTCGCGCGAAAGCTTGAGGCAGACGGAGCCATCAATAGACAGGGTTTACTCCACGGTGCTTAGGGTGGAGGATTATTTGAAGGCGTTTAAAGAGAAGGCGAAAACTACAAAGGACGCCGCCGACTTCGGCATTATTGTCGGCTCTTTCAGAGGCAAATTTATTGAGGCCATGGACGATGATTTTAATACCGCCGCCGCCGTTGCCACAATCTTTGATATTGTCAGGGAGATAAACCGCTATCTTGATAAAAAACCGGCATCGCAGGAGACGAAACCATTGATTGAAAAGGCCATAGCAGATGTAAAAGAGTGCGCCGGGGTGCTGAACATATTTATTAAAACACCGCAGCAGTGGTACCAGTCGTTGCTTTGTGCACATAAGGCCGATATAACAGAATCTGAAATTGAGCATCTGATAACGAAGCGCCGTCAGGCCAGGCAGGACAAGGACTGGAAACTGGCCGATGAAATCAGAGGAAGCCTTGACGCAAAAGGTATTCTTCTTGAGGACAAGGATGACGGCACAATCTGGAAGGTAAAGGTATAATATGTGGGCATTGTAACCACGCAACGCCTCTATAATTCCTTTGGCCTTCACATAAGAGAGCTATTTGGCCAGAGTGTCTATAAGGTCAACATAGACGCCGGGTTTACCTGCCCCAACAGGGACGGCACCGTCGGCGTCGGAGGGTGTGTTTATTGCAATAATGACAGCTTCCGCCCATCATCGTGCAAGCCTGCCATAGGGGTAAGGCAGCAAGTGGAAAACGGTATATCATATCTATCGAAAAGGTATAAGGCCGATAAGTTTATCGCCTACTTCCAGCCATATACAAACACATACGCGCCGGTTGATGAGCTGAGGCGGATTTACTATGAGGCGCTCGCCCACCCAAACATAGTGGGCATCGCGGTAGGCACAAGGCCGGACGCCATTGACGAGGAGAAATTTCAGCTTCTTCAGACCATAGCAAAGGACTATTTTGTCCTCATAGAGTTTGGCCTTCAGTCTATATACGACAAAAGCCTCTCGTACATAAACAGGGGGCATGGCTATGCCTGTTTCCTCAATGCCCTTGACATGGCCTCAAACCATAGGTCATTACATATCGGGGCGCACATCATAGTCGGGTTTCCCACAGAGACAGTTGATGAGATGCTCTCAATGGCCACGGTGGTATCAGAACTCCGGTTAGGATTTCTGAAGATACATCAACTTCAGATAGTCAAGGGCACATTGATGGCCGCGGAGTATGCAAAGAATCCATTTTTCGTATTTGATTACGAACAATATCTGGATTTCCTCGTAGAATTCGTACAAAGGCTATCGCCCGAAATCGTCCTGCAGAGGATGTTTGCCACCGCCCCTGACGATATCCTGATAGCACCAGTGTGGAATAAGACCAGACAGCAGATACTAATAGATATAGAAAATAAGTTCAGGGCAGCCGACGCGTTTCAGGGGAAAAGGTATTCCGGCACAAGGCAATAGCCTTTGGGATGGCCCTTTGCGGCAATAATCAGGCCTTGAGGAAAAAACCAATTTCCATCTCTTCGTATTCACCGAGGTCCTTAAACCTTAGTCCCATGGTAACGGTTGTCTTTGTTTCCTCTGTTATGCGGACGATTTCTCCATATACCTTGATTGGCTCTTCGCGCGGCGGTAAGACAAAGCTCAACGACATGACATTACCTACCTTTTCGTGGATGCTTTTTAAACACTTAAATCTCAGCCCGCCAATAGATATATCTATGATAGTTCCTTTTCTTGGCGGACGGTTGATACCTGTTATCTGGTAAGACGCCTCAATCTCAATATTTCTACGATAGGACTTCCGCTTATTCAAATTAATGACTATATGCTTATTACACTTTGGGCAGGAGATAGCAAACGCCTTCTCCGGCGGGTATGCCTTTTTGATCTTGCCTTTGACGCCGCAGTGTGGACATACAATAGGCATTTCAGTAGATGGATAGATAGTTATAGACTTGGAGTCAGGGTCTTTTTCCACAAAATCAACTCCAACCAGGAAGATATATCATTGCCCCACCGATCCAAAAAATGAACGCATATTGCCCCCTATGTGTTTGTGGTATTTCCATGAATTGAATTTCTGCCGCTTCGTGAGACGCAGTGCCATGACCACTTTTGATTATGCCGACAGCACCTTCCGCAATAAGTCTTGATATGACTAAAGCCACACTAAGTACCATAATTATATTATAAGGTATCGTAATACCCTATATCAAGGCTAAAATGGTGTCAGGGCAGCCGTATTTTTGATAACCTAATATGGGTTTGATAATCTATATGGATGAGGGAAGCGCTATTTTACCAGGCCAAATAGTTTGGCAATGAGGTCGAGGGACTTGGGATTGGTTAAAAGTATGACGGAAATGATGACTATCAGGGATACTTTCATTCTCCAGTTCATGTCTGTAAATTTTTCGCTCATCTTGCCTTCAAGGGATGTAATCCTATCGTTAAGCCTGCCTTCAAGGGAGGAAATTTTCTCGTTCATCTTGCCTTCAAGGGAGGAAATTCTTTCGTTAAGCCTGCCTTCAAGGGAGGAAATTCTCTCGCTAAGCCTGCCTTCAAGGGATGTAATTCTATCGTTAAGCCTGCCTTCCGACCTTGCCAAATCTTCTTTAGTTGCCAGCTCTTTGGTTAACTCTTCTTTTATTTCTGCTTTCTTCTGAACAACAACGGTTTCCGCCCTTTTATCAATCGCGTCAAAAGAGGCCAATATAAGTTTGCCGACCTCACGGGCGTCTTCTCTGCCAACCTTCTTTTCAAGCAGGTCGTATAATTCTATCGGCAATGTAGCAGGCATGATTTCATTATAAATTAACGTCAGAGGGAAAATCAATTTCCCGAAAATGGTGTCACGTCAGGGCAGCCGTATTTTTGATAACCTATATAGATGAGGGAGCTGCTATTTTACAAGGCCAAATAGTTTGGCAATGAGGTCGAGGGCCTTAGGGTTGGTTAAAAGTATGACGAAAAGGATAATTAGCAGGGATACTTTCATTCTCCAGTTCATGTCTGTAAATTTTTCGTTTATCTTGCCTTCAAGGGAGGAAATTCTCTCGCTAAGCCTGCCTTCCAACTTTGCCAAATCTTCTTTATTTGCCAGCTCTTTGGTTAACTCTTCTTTTATTTCTGCTTTTTTCTGAATAACAACGGTTTCTGCCCTTTTATCAATCGCGTCAAAAGAGGCCAATATAAGCTTGCCGACCTCACGGGCGTCTTCTCTGCCAACCTTCTTTTCAAGCAGGTCGTATAATTCTATCGGCAATGTAGCAGGCATGATTTCATTATAAATTAACGTCAGAGGGAAAATCAATTTCCAGCGATAGCACCGCCGTCAATGAGCGCCAGGACGGCATTTGTGTCCGACAGGTCATTAAATACAGCGTCAGCTCCGGCCTCAGCAAGCTCACCCACAGTGTACGGCCCTGTGGCCACGGCTATTGTAAACGCACCGTGTGTCTTGCCCACATCAACATCCTTTGGTGTGTCGCCTATGATGACGCATTGGCTGAATGAAAATCTTACGCCCGTATTCTTATAAAAATCTTCTACCGCGATGGGAAGCAGCCGGTTTCTGTCTTCATGGGCGTCTCCGAAGGCGCCTCCCCCGAAATGCTGCCAGAGGCCCACAGACGACAGTTTTATCTCTGCGCCAGCCCTCAGGTTTCCCGTGAGAAGCCCTATGCGGTTTTTACCGCGCAGCCCCTCTATCAGGGCGGTAATGCCGGGCTTGATATGTTTTTTATCGGTACAGATTTCTAACCGGAGGCGGCTAAGATACTGCTCCCTGATAGACGCTATGACGCCGTTTCCATCTGTGAGCTTGTGGTACTTAAGACCCTCTTTAAATATGCGCAAGTCCGTCTTTCCGTCGAATCTGATATTTCTAAAGGCGTCTTTTATGGAGAATAATTCATAAAAGGCATCGCTGAGGCTCTTGCCGCCCGCACCTCCGGCATCCATCAGCGTGCCGTCTATGTCGAATAGGATGAGTTTGCCGCTGACCATTATTCTATTGAGCTGCGAGTTTTATTATCGCGTTGATAATCGCCGCCGCTATGGGGCTTCCACCCTTTCTCCCCAGGCATGTGATATAGGGATAGGGCTGTTTTGCAAGGGCTGCCTTTGACTCCTCCGCCCTGACAAACCCCACAGGTACCCCTACAACAAGTCCGGGACCAACCTTGCCGTCCTCAATTAGTTCCATCAATCTGATAAGGGCGGTAGGGGCGTTGCCAATTGCCGCGATTCCCCATTTAGCCGCGGTTTCATTATTTAAGAAAGCCTTCTCTACCGCGCACTCGGCCCTCGTCATCGCCTTTTGCCCTGCGGCCATCTCCACATCCTCATCGGAGATATAACATACCACAGTGCCGCCAAACTTCGACAACGCCTTTTTATCTATGCCGGCCTCAACCATTTTCACGTCTACAAATATGTCCTTCCCTGCCCTGATTGCCGATATGCCGCTTCTTATAGCCCCGGCATGGAATTTCAGAATATTCTCAAAATCGAAATCTCCTGTGGCATGAATCACCCTTTTTACCACTGGCAGACACTGCTCGTCGAAATGTCTCGCCATCCCGGCTTCAATAATCGAAAAGCTATCTTTTTCTATTTTAGCGCCTTTGTCCATCATCGAGGCACCTGGCATATCAACGGAAAAATCTCGACACCTCACTTATGAGCTGTGCAACGTCAAATTTTATGAGATACCCGTCAGCACCCACAATCTTTGATTTATTCTTGTTTTCATCCCCGCTCAGCGAGGTATTTACAATCACCGGAAGACCCTGAAACCGAGGGTCACTTTTTACGGCTTTAGTAAACGTCAGCCCGTCCATCTCAGGCATTTCAACATCCGTAATAACCAGACTCAGGAAATTGGTTATCGGTTGGTCGCCTATTTTATCAAGAAATTCGTTTAATACCTTAAGTCCCTGCTTTCCATCGGCGGCTTCCATGATAGTGAGGCCGATGTTTTCAAGAGTGTCCTTCAGAATCCTGCGAGCCACCATGGAGTCATCCACTATCAGGACATTGCCGGACAGTTTCTTTTTATGAAGCCCCTTGAGGTCGTCAAGGTTAACCCCTACCTTAGGTACCAGTGCGCCAATACTCTGGATAACGCTCTCAAGGTCAAGTATCAGGAGCAGGTCATCGTTCTCTTCTATCTTGGTTACGCCGGTTATCCTTCCTCCGTGTTTGGACTGCAGAAACGGCGGGGGTGGTTTTATCTGGCTCCACTTTATTCTTCGTATCCTTTCTACTTCGTGAACTACTATGCCCACCGTTGTGCTGAGCATCTCCAGGACTATAACCTTTTGCCTTATGTCCTTAGAATCCGCTTGTTCGGGTACCACCAACTTCATCCACTTGCCCAGATCAATGATTGGAATGACCTCTCCGCGTACCTCCGCCAACGCCTCCGCATACTCCGGCAAGTCAGGAACGGTCGTAAGTACCGGCATCGGTATGATTTCTCTGACCTTTGCCACATTGACTCCATAGCTGCGCGTCTCAGGCTTGCCGTCTTGCAAGAGGCAGTACATCTTAAACACCACAAGTTCCATCTCATTGGCGCCAACCTTAAGAACCTCCGGCAAAGCACCCGCGTTATGAGTCATTTGACACCTCCCCTGTTAATCAGTATAGTATCTGTGTATCGGCACTTATCATACTCATACATAATACCACAATATGTAACGAAGATTAAAGGGTCAGGAAAGATGGACGTAATAGAAAAAGACGACAGTATATCTTTTCCACACACGGTAATACTAAAGGCCTCTGCCGGCTCCGGCAAGACTCACGCCCTGACAAAGAGATTTGTCCAGTTCCTCCTGTCTGCCGCCGTGGCGCGTAACAGTATGAAAAACATCATGGCCGTAACATTCTCAAACAACGCGGCCAAAGAGATGAAAGAGCGCATACTACGGTGGCTTAAGGACATCTATTTTGGTGACAAATCCAAACGCTCCGAACTCCTCCAATGTCTCTCCATAGACGAAGACACACTCCTTGCCCGGACGGCTGCCCTTATTGATGAAATATTGGACAACTATACGGATTTTCAGGTCAAGACCATTGACAGCTTTATGGCGTCGGTATTCAAGGCCTCAGTAATTGATTTGGGATATAATCAGGACTTCGAGATACAATTAAACGGCAGCCCCCTTATGGACTACGCCTTTGAGCTGTTTCTCAGAAGAGTGAGGGAAGGCTCCAACGAGGGCAAGGTAGTGGAGGACGCCATAGCTATCCTGCTTGAAAACCGGCAGACTGACAGCCCATTTCTCTGGGAGCCGTCCAGGCCGATTCTCGCAGAGATAAAAAAGATATATAAAAAACTGGCAGCCGCTGGAAAAAGGCCGCGCACCCTTCATCTCGAAAAAAAGATCAGCGACATAAAGAATTCCATCAGAGAGGCTTGCGAGGCGCTGGAGTCCGCGATTGCCGGCTCCGAAAGCCAAAGGCACGGCAACAGCTCCTATAAAAACATCCTCCCCGACGTAAGGGCGGGAAACTTTGCCGACATCCTCGGCAGGGGCACCTCCAATCCACCCGTAAAAAAGCCAGGCGTCAAAGACAGGCATTCAGCCGCCCCCTATGCCCACATCTGCGACATGTGGACTGTCCTCACAGGGAAGATAAGCCAGTACGCTATCCTCTACGCGCACACATACTACGACCCCTATATCAGGGTCTATGAAGACTTCCACGATACGCTGGCAAAGGTAAAAAAACACTACGGTGCCGTATTTATCGAAGACATCAACATGATGCTTGCCGGTTATCTTGAGCGTGAGATAGTCCCTGATGTGTATTTCAGGATAGGCGAAACGGTCTATCACTATCTCATAGACGAATATCAGGACACCTCGCCGATTCAGTGGAAAAACCTCTACCCGCTTATAGAGAATTCCATCTCTCAGGGCGGGAGCCTCTTTGCCGTTGGCGACACCAAGCAGGCGATTTACGGCTTTCGTGACGCCGACTACAGCATAATGAAGCGCTATGAGCAACATAAGCCCTTTCCCGCCGCCGAACACTTTGTCAGGGAGCTAGACACAAACTTCAGGAGCCTCCAGAGAATCCTTGATTTCAACGATACCGTTTTTAAGCATACACTGCCGCAAAACGATGATTTACGCGATGCCGCCCAAAGAAGCGGCCTCACCGATTTCACGCAGAAGGTCCGCCCCGGCAACGAAAACTCTGGACACGTGGAAGTCTCCGTGCTTCAGATACCTGACTCCGGGGACGATGCCCCGCCAGAACCTGAGAAAATCAGATTTACGGCGATTATCAAAGACCTGATAATGCGCGGATATAACCTCAGCGACATAGCCGTCATTACTAAAAAAAATGACGACGTCCTCATGGCGGCCTCATGGCTCAATGAAATAACCATCGCCGAAAAAAATATCGCAGGCGTTCCCTTCATATCCTTCAGCAGCCTCGACGTAAGAAAGTCAAAGATTACCGGCGAGCTTATCTCGTTATTGAATTTTCTGGATTCCCCGATTGATGACCTGTCTTTCATCACATTTTGTACGGGTGAAATCTTTGCCGCCATTATTGACAGAGACAAACAGCAGACGAGCATGGAGGCGATAAACGCGTTTTTCCTACAAAAAAGGTCTACCCCCCCCCTGTATAAGGTCTTCCAAGCTCAATTTCCCACCCTATGGGACAAATATTTCGACGGTCTTTTTAAAGCTGCCGGATTTTTTCCACTTTATGACCTCGTCAGCGAAATTTACAGGGTATTTAAGGTGTTTGAGACCGTCGCCGAGAAAGAGGCCGTGCTTGCCAGAGTCCTTGAGGCAATTAAGGAGTTTGAAGACAAGGGCAGCAACAACCTGAGGGATTTCCTTACTATGGCGCTCGACGAGGACACTACCGCTAACGGGACAGACGCGACCTGGACAATAGACGTGCCGACTACTACCGACGCCGTGCGCGTTATGACCGTGCATAAGGCCAAGGGGCTTGGCTTTCCGGTAGTCATCGTCCTGCTCTATGATGAGAGGGCCAAAGGGCCGGAGTTCATAACGTATGAGACCAAAGAGGGCATTAATCTCCTGAAATTAAACGAAAAGATACTTAAATCTATCTCCATGACAGACCCCGACACATACAGGCTTCTCTATGATGAACAACAGTCTAAAGATGTTGTAAACCACCTCAACACCATCTATGTCGCTTTGACGAGGGCCATATCGGAACTCTATGTGATTGCCGTTGAGGGTAAGTCTGGCAAACAGACATCGGGGCTTTTTCGGGAAATATCAGCACCCATGGACGAGAAATTCTCGTCTATCATTCCCGCAACCCGCCACAGCGCCGTTGAGCAATTTTTTGTTCACCACCAGGCAACAAGCCCTGTCAGCTCTGTTTATACTGAGCAGTCACTCAATGTTTTAGAAAAAAAACGGGGCGATTTCATTCACCGCGTCCTGTCATTTATTGATTACATTGAGGGCGGCTTAGAAGGCGTCATTGACAGAACGGTTGCCCTTGTAAACAGCGCATCCGCATTTAAATTCCCATCGGGCGATATAAAAAATACACTGGTGAGATTTCTAAGCAGCCCTTTCATTGTCCCATATTTCACTAACAGGCAGGGGATGTCTGTAAAAAAAGAGCAGGCATTTTCAAACTCCGGGGGTGAGCTGTTAGTCATGGACAGGGTAGTGATAGAGCCGGAGGTTGTGACGGTCATAGATTTTAAGACCGGCTCAAAAAAGAGCGAGACCTATATTTATCAATTAAGAGGCTATATCAATCTGCTGAAAGAACTCTACCCCGGACATCGCGTGGAGGGTTTAATCGCATATGTGGATTTGATAGAAGGGGTGACGGTTCAATGAACTATCGCTGGATTGCGCCTCATAGTGGGCTTATAGATGAGGTGCTCGCCAACCTGACAGGGAAGGGCGGGGATTACTCAGGCAATATCGTGGTGTTTCCCGGCAAGAGGCCGTCTCATTTTCTTAGAAAGGCCATAGGAAAGCGGCAGGAGGGCGCGTTTATCCCCCCCTTGTCGCTGTCTATGGACGAGTTCATAGACTTTCTCTATGAGACAAAGCTGGGGATTTTTGACCGGAAGACAGAGACAATAGACGCCGCCGCGATTCTTTATAATATTCACAGAAAGAATCCCCTTGGCAGCGAGGGATTTTTTATCACCGCCGATAGTTTTTTCCCCCTGGGGCTGAAACTCTACCGCGATTTCGAGGAGTTTTGCATAGAGAAAATCCCCTATCAAAAGATACGCGGGATTGAGCTTATAGCGGACGAAAAAATCCCCGCGGAAACCCTTAAAAACCTCCAGTCGCTGTCCTTGTTTTACAGGGAATTTTATGAAGTCCTCGCGAAGTTGAATTTCTCGACCCGCTCAACACGATACCGCGCCGTCGCTGAGCGAGTTGGCGATATAGACCTGAGCGCCTTTGATAAGATTATAATTTCAGGATTTTTCGCCCTCACGAAATCAGAAAGTGATTTGTTTAAGGCACTGTCAGAAAAGGATAACTCCCTGTTTATATTCCACAGGGCAGACGGCGTTGCCCAAACCCTTGCAGCCCTCGGCATATCCGAAGACGGCCCTGACCCTGAGCCGCAACCTGACAATGCCGCACCCCCCGTAATAACAATCTACAAGAGCACTGACACGCACGGGCAGGTGTTTGCCCTTAGCCGTCTGCTCAATGATAATCCAGGACACAGGGATTCAAACACCGTGGTTGCCCTGCCTGCCTCAGAGACCGTCTTTTCCGTACTTCACCACGGCATTTCAATGCTTGAGGCAAACGCGTATAACGTATCGCTTGGCTACCCGCTTCTTCGCACACCCGTGTTTGGTTTTTTTGAGAATCTCATTGAATTAATCCTGTCAATTGATGGAGACCGCCTCTACGTGCCAAGTTATATAAGGTTCATTCTCCATCCATACACAAAAAATATCTATCTCAACGGCAGGGCGGACGCCACCAGGATAATGTTTCACACGCTGGAGGAGACCCTCAAGGGCAACTCGACAAAGACTTTTCTCACGCTGCATGAGATTGAGGAAGACGCGAAATTCCTTGACTCTGTGACACAACAGGTAACCAACGCGGGTATCGCGGCAGGCAAAAGCGATATAAGGGCACACATAAAGGCAATCCACGACAAGACGATAAGACAGTACCTGTCATTTAAAAACACGGGGGACTTCGCCCTGAAGACCATAGCGCTCATGACATACATCTATGAGCAGAGTACGGCGCGTCTGCACCCGTTTTTCTTTCCATTTTCAGAGGCGTTTACGCTGGCCGCATACTCTATCTCCAATTCAATGATGCGCGATATAGTGTTTTCTGATACGGCCGGGTATTTTAATTTGTTTAAGCGTTACGTGGCCACATGTTATTGTCCATTTGAGGGGATGCCGCTTAGGGGTGTGCAGATACTGGGGTTTCTGGAGACGCGCAATATCAGATTTGACAATGTCTATATCATGGACGTAAACGAGGACGCACTGCCAGCGTTGTCGAAAGAGGACTCACTCCTGCCCTTTAAGGCGCGCCAGATACTTGGGCTTCCCACACACATTGACAGAGAACGCCTGTCTGCCAGTTATTTTGAGACCCTGATAGCCGGGGCAAAAGAGGTTCATATATTCTTTGTCGAAAACAACAAGAAAGAAAAGAGCCGGTTCATAGAGAAACTCCTGTGGGAAATGCAAAAAAAAGACCACACTTTAAGCGACCCCACTATCCCTATCCAGTACAATGTTGACCTGAAAAATACCCCGCCCTCTGCCATTGTCAAGACGACATATCTGCTTGGCGTGTTAAAAGACGAGCTTACTTACAGCGCCTCTTCACTCAATGCCTATTTAAAATGCCCGCTTATGTTTTATTACCAGTATGTCCTGAGGCTTGAGAAAAGGGAACAGCTCTCCGGCTCTCTGCTCAAAAAGGATATAGGCACTTTTATCCACGAGGTATTGTACGAATATTTTAGAACGCGGGTTGGCGTTGTCTTAACTGAAACTGATATAGATGAGGGCCGCATGTTGGAAATCGTTGACGCCAAATTTGATTTCCTCTACGGGAAAGACACGGTGGGCGCGGTATATCTGCTAAAGAAACAACTCAAACGGCGGATGTCTGATTATCTGGGGAAATACGCCCTGCCGCTCATAAAAAAATCAGGAATAAAGATCCTGTCACTTGAGGAAAAAATAGAGCACACCCACAGGGGCTACAAACTCACCGGGCGGCTTGATAAGGTAGAGCTGCGAGATGGGAATAAAATCTTCATAGCCGACTATAAGACAACGGCAGACAGCCGCTCACTCGAGATAAACCACGACCGCCTTAATGCCGCAGACAGAGACACATGGGCGGCGGCAATCGGGACGATTCAAATGCCATTTTACCTGCTTCTGTACGCGCTTAAAACGGGCGGCAACCCGCAAGACCTCAACGGAGTATTCATCCAACTTGGGCGTACCTACATGGACGAAGACATAGAGATACCGCTATTTAAAGAGGATGGCCAGCGATTTGAGCCGCTTTTGGACGTAATTAACGGCATTCTCGATGAAATCCATGATTTACACACACCGTTTAACCCCACGGCCAATTCAAAAGACACCTGCCCGCAGTGTCAGTACAGGTATATGTGCGGGACGTGACATGTAAATTCGGTTCAGTTGTATGTGATACGCCCCTGCTATCCTGACTGTATTCAGGATGGGAATTAAGTATTGTGTCCCCCGAATTACGGCTGGTTAATTATTTGCACCGGGATTTGATATAATATAAAGACTGGTTATAGTGGACTAATCTGTTTGATCAGGACATTGAGGTAATAGAAAATGAGCCCTATTGAGGTATTAAAAAACAATGAAATTATTATAAAGGGTAAATACCCTGTAAAGAATATCGGTGTTTTTGGCTCTTTTGCGAAAGGTAAAGACACCGAAGAAAGCGATGTTGACGTTTTAGTGGAGTTCACGGAGCCTGTCGATATATTTGAGTTCATTGATTTAAAGGAGTTCCTTGAGGCATTACTCGGCAAGACGGTTGACCTTGTATCTATCAAGGCGTTAAAGCCCTTCTTAAGGAATAGAATCCTGAGCGAGGTTATTTATGTCCAATAGGGATTACAGATTATTCCTGCATGATATTTTCGAGTCTATCGCCAAAATTGAAGAATATACAAGCACAATGATGAGGTGCCAGGTCATGACCTGAGACATAATACCGCATCTTTTTGGGACAGTTTACCACTGTTGCCCGAATATGTCCGTAACGTTAATTTGAAGCCCTTCTATGACTTTAGACGTAACCGTGCCCTCAAGCTCGGCAATACAGTGTTTCTTATACCTGTCATTTTCGATTGTTAAAACCTCAACCGTTTGCAACTCAGGTATGACTACCCAATACTCGGGTACCCTGTATTTCTCGTATATAGCCTTCTTCACCTCGGTATCTTTTTCAAAACTACCCGGGGATATAATCTCACAAACCATATCCGGCACACCCCTTATCCAATCCTGAAAGATCCCCATGTTTTCTTTCCTGATGAACAATATATCCGGTTGAAGCCTGTTAATCCCTTCCTCAAATATTACGTCAAGGGGTGAAAATAACAACTTCCCCAAATGATTTTTCCTGACATGCTGACGCATAATATCAAACAAGTTAGCTGCTACGTCCTGATGCCTTCCAAAAGGACTAGGCCCCATGATTTCCTCTCCATTGATGATTTCAGTTAAATCTAAATCGCTTACGATAGCTTCCATGAGGATATTGTATCACCATACTTTAGGTTTTGTCTACAATTGCGGTGCCAGGCCAGCAATTCTCGGTGAACGAAAATATCTTTCAATATTAAGGAGTTATAAGTGTTTAGAAATATATTTTTCGCGCTGTTTTTAGTGTATATTGCTTATATATCAATGGCTTATAGGTATTTTCACCGAGAATTGCTGGGATGACCCTTTCTGATTTGACATTTAGCCATCGAATCAATTATGTTATATGTGTGAGTGTCGGGGCGTAGCGCAGTCTGGTTAGCGCACCTGCCTTGGGAGCAGGGGGCCGGAGGTTCGAATCCTCTCGCCCCGATAGATTCCATTTGCAAATAGTCCGATGTCAGAAAAATGAGGCTGGAAAAACTAAATGCCGCTAAAAAAAGGATGGTTGGAGAAAATAGAAAGTTTAACCTCTCGTTAAAGTCTATGTCCACTGCTTATGTAAATGCCATTCATTGTTCAGTTTGAACCATGCAAGGCAGTAGCCGATGTGGAGAAAATATGTACGAAGGTGAACATGGATTTATTAGAACAGTTTTTTAAGCATAACATGGATTATATATCTCTCATTTATGGGTTTGCCTTCTTTTTTATGGGAGTTGCAATCTCCATACAACCCAAAAGCGATAGCAAATTCAGATTATCACAAAATATATGGTTACTATCGGTGTTTGCTCTGTTGCACGGAATAAATGAATGGTTAGATATGATGGCATTTATACATCCGGCACAGACAATACTTAATAAAGTTGGTTTTATTTTTAGTATATCGTCATTCTGTTTCCTGCTTGAATTTGGCAGAAAATCAATATTGACAACCACCAATGTATCACTACATAAAAAATTCCTGTACCTGAAATGGTGGTTGTTGCCGCTTGTTTTATTAGTTATATCGGTTTTTATATTCAACTCTGCCAACTGGATTATAGATGGACAGATATTGTCAAGATATTTTATAGCATTACCGGGTTCTATTTTTACCGCTGCTTCTCTGTTATTATACCGCAAGGAGGCGAATATCAAAGAACATGTCAAATTGGATAAGTACTTTATAACCGCCTCAATTATTTTCATAGTATATGGCATATTAAGCGGCTTAGTTGTACCTAAAGGCAGTATATTTCCATCAACGATTATTAATACAGGGGATTTCTTATCTTTTGTACATGTCCCGGTACAGGCGTTCAGGGCTTTAGCGGCATTGATTATTGCTGTTTCTGTTATAGGTATTATCAAGTTGTTTAATTATGAGGCACAGGGAAAAATGCAAACAACGATACAGGAATTATCGTCTTTAGAAAGACAATTAGAACAACGTATATCTGACTTGAGAAATAGAGAGGTATTGCAGGAAGCATTAAAAAACATCCTGGAAATCTCCCTTGAAGATATACCTCTTAAAACGAAACTTGAGAGGTCATTGGATATAATTGTTTCCATCCCGGATATAAGCATTGAAAATAAGGGATGTATCCACCTGAAAACAGATGGCGTGGATGAGTTACGAATGATTGCCCACAGAAATCTGCATGATCACCTGCTGTCAGCATGTGCGCGGTTAAAATTTGGGCAATGTCTGTGCGGTTTGGCTGCCAGTACGGGAAAGACAATATTTTCCTGCAAAATTGACACTTTGCACTCTATAAGATTTGATGGGATACACGAACATGGACATTATTGTGTCCCCATTAGAACAGGCAGCGTGGTATTAGGCGTATTATGCCTTTATGTTAAGCACAATCATGAAAGAAACAGAGAAGAAGAGACTGCGTTTGTATCTATATCTAATGCGATTGCGTCTATAATTGACGATGGGAAAAAAGACGATGAGATTAAACGAATAAATAAATTCACTAATACGATAATTAACAGTATAAATGATTCAATTATGGTGATAGACATTAAGGATTTTACCATTGTAAGCACAAATAACACTTTTCTGAGAGACTATCGGCAGGTGGAGAGTGAGGTTACCGGCAGACATTGTTATACGATTACCCATAAGGCGTCTGAGCCTTGCAATCAACAGGAGGTTTCATGTCCCATTATGACGATGTTACGAACAGGCGAACATGCGGTGAGTGAGCATGTGCATTATGATACCGATGGGAAAGAGATATATGTCTCATGCTCGGCATCGCCGATAAGAGATGAGGCGGGAAATATTGTGCAATGCGTTTACGTCCTGAAAAATGTATCACAGCGAAAATATTATGAAAAACAACTCCAGCAATTGGCTCACTACGATGTGGTGACATCTCTGCCTAACCGGATATTGCTTTTGGACAGATTAAACATATCAATTGAATTTACAGTGCGCGAAGGCAACACGATGGCGGTGCTGTTTATAGATTTAGATAAATTTAAGGCGGTTAACGACACTTACGGGCATGAAACCGGAGATGCGCTGCTCAAAGAGGTTTCAAAAAGGTTGTTAAGCGCCGTACGGAAATCAGACACGGTTGCGCGTGTTGGCGGGGATGAGTTCATTATTATTCTTACTAAGGTAATGGGAAAAGACGATGCCGGATTAATTGCGAACAAGATTATTGTGTCATTGAATAAACTATTTTTTGTAAATGGGCATGAATGCCATATTGGCGGCAGTATTGGCATAGAGTTATATCCATTCAGCGATATAGATTCTGAAATAGATAATGTGCCCGATATGCTTATAAAAAGAGCTGATATGGCAATGTACAGGGCAAAAGAACTTGGCAAGAACAGATATGAGGTGTACAGTAGTGAACTGAGTGGTGAAAGAGAGAGCCCTTTATTTAAATAGTGGATACCGCTTTAGAAGAAAAGGACACCGGCTACTTTATCGCACTTAAGGTATCAACCCTGGTTTCCTCGCTAATTCACTCCCCCCGCGTGTCTTTGCAGTCCTTTGACTTAACGCATACTATGAGCGGGCAGTTTTTGCAGATGTCGGCACCGGGGAATGGATCTCCCGGTCTTGTAATTGAGCTACTGCCGTGCAGTTTCTTTCTGTCTAACAGTCTTTGCGTTGTCGGCTCTATATGCCCGCCCGGAATCATTACGTTTATTTCACCGCGTTCCGTTTTTCCTGAGTTATAGCTGCCGCTGCAGGGTGTTACCATGTTCAATGTGTCTTCATTGTAAGAAAATACGCACCCCCCGCAGGCAGACGCGTTCACAGTCAGAGCAGGTCTCAACGGATGTACGTCCAACGCCGCCATATAGTCAACTGTCAGGTGGTACGCCTGCATTGTGTCACAATAAAAATGCACGACATCCGGCGCGAAATACGAATCAGACAGGGGTGATACTACAAAGGCCCTTAACTGCCCCTCCGGTAGTCGTGACTTGCTTTTTATAAATCTCTCCGCCTGTTCTATGTCCTTCGTATATCTTTGCTGAGTTCTGATTTCAGCGTCATCCAGAGGTTTCCACCCAAATACATATTGCGCAGTTGTGCAGCCTAAACTCTCCTTTGTCCCCAAAATCGTCTGCCCCTTCATCCTCGGGCCAATCTCAAACTGACAAAATGTTATAGGATGTACCGGCACATGGTAAGCGGCATTATTTTTAAAATCCTCAAGCTCAGTGTCACTGAAAATAAATTTAACGGCAACAGGCTGGTGCATAAGCCTAAGCTCTTCCATAAGGATATGTTGTATTTTTTTGTAGTTCACAGGATTATCCACTTTTATTGTTATTGATAACGCTATTGTACACTAAAAAACAGGAGGTAGTAAAGGTTAACTTGAATTTTAACCGTGTTTGTTGTATCATCTTCATACCCCATTACGGGTTTGCTGTTTCTGCCCCCTGTTTCGGGGCTTTGGAGGTACTGGTGAAAAAGCTCGTTTTCAGCAGGGCAAGGCAGTGGGCCACCCTGCCAGTGTTTGACGAAGAGACGAGGTTGGAGATTCAGCGGCTGCTTGACAACGCTGATGGCAACGAACTGACCGACCGGTTTTACCGGCAGCTTGAATTTGGCACAGGCGGCCTGCGCGGCGTCCTCGGCACCGGTACAAACAGGATGAATGTCTATACGGTACGAATAGCGACCGCCGGATTGGCTCGTTATTTGTTGAGCATTTACAAAGACATGGAGACTGCCGTTTGTATTGCCTATGACTCAAGGCGTAATTCCGGGCTATTTGCCAGAGAGACCGCCCGTGTGTTGTCCGCCCATGGCATTAAATCATATCTGTTTGACTCCCTACGGCCTGTGCCGGAGTTGTCCTTTTGCGTGCGATACATGAGAGCCGCCGCGGGGGTGTGCATCACAGCCTCACACAATCCCCCGGAATATAATGGATATAAGGTATATTTCGGTGACGGTGGGCAGATTATCCACCCTCACGACGTCAATATCATTAACGAAGTAAATAAGGTATCGGACATCTCAATCATACCCGTTGTGCAGTTTGACGACGCCTTAGACTCTGGTCTGATCGAATACATCGGCCATGAAATTGACGAGGTGTACCTGAATGAAATCCTGAGACAGTCCATTCGCCCGATTAAAAACGCCATTACCATTGTCTATACACCGCTTCACGGCTCCGGTTACAGGCTCATCCCTGAGATACTCAAAAGAAAGGGTTTTGCCACCGGCGACATCCACATCGTTGAAGAACAGGCAGTGCCGGACAGTAGTTTTCCAACCGTAAAGGTTCCAAATCCCGAAGAAAGGGAAACCTTTACCATCGCCCTGCAATACGCCGCAAGGACAAACGCCGACATTGTCCTTGCCACTGACCCCGACTGTGACAGGATTGGGGTTGCTGTAAAAGACCACAACGCTGGTTATGCCTTACTAAACGGCAACCAGGTGGGGGCGCTGCTTGCGGATTATATCTTAGCCGGCCTCATGGAAGCCGGTTTGTTGCAACGCCACAGGGCATCGGTTGTGAAGACCATCGTTACCACCGGCTTAATCAAAGATATATGCGACGGCTATTCTGTGCAGTGTGTAGAGCTTCTGACGGGCTTTAAATATATCGGGCAGTGGATTAAGCTCAACCCCGACAGGGATTTCGTCTTTGGGGCAGAGGAATCCTATGGCTATCTGCGCGGCACATACGCGCGTGACAAGGACGCCGTCCTTGCCGCCAGTTTAATCTGCGAAATGGCCTCTTATTATAAATCACGCGGGTCGTCACTTTATGAGAGGCTCCAACATATTTATGAAAAATACGGCTACTACTGTGAGTTCCTCGTCTCCAT
This sequence comes from Candidatus Magnetominusculus dajiuhuensis, assembly GCF_046044395.1. Lineage (NCBI taxonomy): Bacteria > Pseudomonadati > Nitrospirota > Nitrospiria > Nitrospirales > Nitrospiraceae > Candidatus Magnetominusculus > Candidatus Magnetominusculus dajiuhuensis. The sequence continues at coordinate 19,453 of NZ_JBJUSG010000019.1, forward strand.
TACGATGAAGGGAGAGGAGGGACACAAAGGCATTGCTTCAATTATGGAGTCATTGAGAGCTGAGCCTAAGAGGCTGCCTGGTGGCCTTGAATTTCAGGAAGCCATAGACTATAAGGACGGTGTTGCAGGGCTGCCGCGCTCAAACGTGTTGTCGTTTATTTTTCAAGACGGCTCAAAGGTAGTTGTCAGGCCATCGGGTACTGAGCCGAAAATCAAGTACTATTTCATGGTGAAGGGCGTATCGGAGCTGGCCGCCCAAAAAAGGAATAAAGAACTTCAGGAGGCGTTTATCGCGGCACCACCACATTGCAGCCCATGACACCCTGCTGACCCGTCCATTTGAGCGTCTCATCGTGCCTGCCTTCACCCCGATGAGTTTAGGACTGGAGGGGTTTCGTGGTCTTTGATAAACTTCTCCAGCGTTCCGGCGTCTCTTAGTTTTGATGTGGCGGCTTTCAGGTCAGTTCGCTCCTCCTTAAATTCCATTACAGGGACTGATTTCCCGCAGCTCCTTTCCACCGCGTATATATCGAATATCAGTAGTCTGCGAATCAACTGCGCGTTGCAGCCGGTAAAAACACCCATCAGTTCTGTAAATTTCGGGTCAGTCTTTTCTATAAGCCGCCCCTTACAAAAGAGCCGCAGTATGGAGGGCTTCCCCGTAAACGCCGTAAACATCAGAGTTACCCCGCCATCTGCCCGTATGTCCCTTGCCGTCCTGTCACCGCTTCCCGGATAATCAAGAAACAAAACCGACTTCTCGTCAATGACCCTCAGGCTGTCGTACCCCTTAGGGGATAGATTCACCTCCCTGCCACTTGCCGAGGCCATATAAAACACCCTCTGCACGGTAATAAATTCAATATCCTCGTCCGTTAGTGATGCGTACTGCCGTCCCATTATATTCCATTCTCCTTTTGGTCTTATACCATGTTGCGTTCATAAAAGTAACTATTTCCCCCCGAGTCTGTCATTCCAGCCTACGAGCAGCAATCCAGTCCTCACACCGTTTCCTGAAAAACTGGATTCCTGCTTTCGCAGGAATGACAAAATTACTCATATGGTTGCAACTTGGCCTTAGTGCTCCTTGTCGTCTGTAAACTGTTTGGTTATCTCTATAAATGTCTCCTCAAGCGCTATGAATGCGTCCACTACGTCCGGGTCAAACTGTGTGGCCTTTCCCTCGACGATTATTTCCCTTGCCTGTTCGTGCGTCATCGGGGTTTTATACACACGCTTGCAGATAAGCGCGTCGTAAACATCAGCAACTGCCATGAGCCTTGCCGAAATAGGGATGTCATCGCCGGAGAGTCCTTCGGGATAGCCTGCCCCGTCCCATCTTTCATGGTGTGAGTATGCCATTTCCTTGGCATAGCGTAAGAATTCCACCTCAATACCCAGTCTCTTCTCCGCCTCTTCTATTGCCCTTTTGCCCAGCACCGTGTGTGACTTCATAATGGCATACTCGTCATTGTCGAGCTTGCCGGGCTTAAGCAGGACTTTGTCAGGGATTCCAACCTTGCCTATGTCGTGAAGCGCGGCAATCTTAAATAACGTAATGATATTCTTACTGGTCAGAAACCACCCGAAACGGGGATTGGCGCTGAGGTGCTTAGACAGGGCGGCGACGTAGTACTGTGTCCGGCGGATGTGGTTGCCGGTGTCGCTGTCGCGCGTCTCGGCAAGCGAGCCAAGGGCAAGAATCGTCACATCCTGAATGGCAGTTATCTCTTCGGTGCGGCGCTTTACCTCCTGCTCAAGAAAGTCATTCTTCTGTTTCAGAAAATCACGCATCCCCTTCAGGGCGAGGTGGTTTCGTACGCGTGCCATCACAATAGGTGGACTAACCGGCTTGGTGATATAATCCACCGCGCCTAGTGAAAGCCCCATACGCTCGTCCTCCACTTCGGCCTTGGCAGTAAGGAAAATCACGGGTATATCCACTGTGGCCGGGTTTGTGCGCATTTTTCTAAGTACCTCAAAGCCGTCCATCTCAGGCATCATAATGTCGAGCAAGACCAAATCAGGCGGTGAATCGGAGCTAATTATCTTCAACGCCCTCTCGCCGGAGTTTGCCACCTTGACCTTGTATGTGTCCTTTAGAAGGCCGCTCATCAGGGTAAGATTATCAGGGGTATCGTCCACTACGAGGACTACATCTTTTTTTATCGTTTCCGCGTGTTCTTCCATGTTATTCCTCCATTGCTAAGGGGTTATTTATTAAGGCGTCTTTTGAGCGGCGAAGCGTCAGGAGCGCCTGCTCAAAATCATAATTTTGTATGGCGGTTTCTATTTCTCCGGCCGCCACGCCAAAGGCGGCAAGGAGCAGCGCCGAGGACTCCGCAAATACGTCGGCCGCCTCTGAGTCGTCATCCGCAAGCAAGGTCTCCAATTTCAGGACGATTGGCATAAGCGTTTTAATATCGAATGAACCTGTCTCCTGTGGTTTCTTTTCCTCTGGCAGGGCGCCCTGCAATGCCGTGAGAAATCCCTCAAGCGTATCTGCGAACTCTTTGCGTATTGCCTCTGTCTGCTCATCGGGCGTGTGGTGCTTAATCGCATGTTCAAGGCGTGCAGCCTGTTCCTGTACGTAAGTTGCCCCGATGTTGCCGGCCGTCCCCTTAGCCGTATGGGCAATGCGCTCGGCGTCGTTAAGGCGGCCTTCGGAGACGGCCGTCTTTACCTCTTCTGCCGCGTTCTTCTGCCCGGCTATGAATTTCTTTAAGAGCGATATGTATGAGGCCGGTTTGCCGAGGACGCGTTTTAAGGCGCTTGCCACATCAAGGCCGACAATGCCCCTCAGTGCGGCAATCCTGGCGTCGTCCAGCTCCGGCGGTTTAGTAATGGCAGTAGGCTGGCGGGGAGCTACTCCAGCCGCAATCGGCGGTATCCACTTTAACAGGCGGCCAAACAATACATCAGGGTCTATGGGCTTGGCCACATGGTCGTTCATCCCGGCCTCAAGGCACTTTTCTCTGTCAATTGTCATCGCGTTTGCCGTCATTGCGATAATCGGCAGCTCAGCGCACTCCTTGTGCCTTCTGATTTCTATCGTTGCCGTAACCCCGTCCATAACCGGCATCTGCATATCCATAAGTATAATGTCATAATGCCTCTCTGTGGCCATGCGCACGGCAATCTCACCATTTTCGGCAAGGTCGGTTATAAAGCCGCTATCAGCAAGCAGCTCCATCGCCACCTGCTGGTTCAACTCGTTGTCTTCGACAAGGAGAACCCTCGCCCCGGCAATAGTGGAAAGGTCGGCTTGCCCTTTCACGCTGGCAACCCTTTCGGTGTGCCCACTGCCTTTAATGGCCGTAATAGCGGCGTCAAACACTGTGGAGGGACTTGCCGGTTTAATGATGACAGGAAGGCCGACTGACTCGGCCCGGTGAAGCAGCTCATCGGTGGTCTGCGCGGCCACTATTATGGCGTGCGGGGCATTGTGCTTCAACGTCAGGGCGGCAATCCGCTCTGCTGTCTCAATCCCGTCAAGCCCGGGCATCTGCCAGTCAATAAATGAGATAACAAATGGGTCATCCGCGCTGTCGCCCTCGGCTATGGCCCTGAGCGCGTCCTCGCCCGATGAGGCCTCCTCTACTCGAAAGGCTATCAGGCGCAGTTGCTCACTTAGTATGTGTAAGGCCTGTGGGTTGTCATCGGCAACAAGCACGCGGCTGCCGCTGAGCTTTGGCTCAAGAGTCAGGTTCTTTTTCAGCGCCTTACTTTTCTGAACCCGCGCGGTAAACCAAAACGTGCTGCCCTTGCCGTATTCGCTTTCTACGCCGACATCTCCGCCCATCAGAGTGGCAAGCCTTTTAGATATCGCAAGCCCAAGCCCCGTGCCGCCATACTTGCGTGTGGTGGTGGTGTCGGCCTGCTGAAATGACTGAAATAATTTCCCTTTTTGCTCTTCCGTTAGTCCAATTCCAGTGTCTTTGACCTCAAAACGCAAAAGCAGGCCCATCCCATCCTCCTCCGCGATAAAGGCACTCACTACAATCTCACCATCTTTGGTAAATTTTACCGCGTTGTTAGAGTAATTTATCAGTATTTGCCCGATGCGCAGCGGGTCGCCGACAAGATTATCAGGCAGGTGTGGGTCTATGTCAAATATTAATTCCAGCCCCTTTGCAGCCGCCTTATCAGACACCAGCGTGGCAAGGTTATCCAACACAGGGGAAAGCTCAAACTCTATGGCCTCTACGTCCAGCTTTCCAGATTCTATTTTGGAAAAATCAAGAATGTCATTGATTATGCCAAGCAGGTGCTGCCCTGAGTTTTGTATCTTCTGAACATAGTCGCGCTGCTTTGGCGTGAGTTCGGTCTTCAGGGCAAGGTGTGCCATGCCTATTATGGCATTCATCGGGGTGCGTATCTCGTGGCTCATGTTGGCGAGGAAATCGGCCTTGGCCTTTGAGGCCGCCTCGGCCTCTTGTCTGGACTCCTGCAGGTCCTCCATGATGTTTAACATGGCAAGGCGCATCTTTTCCATATCGTTTACCCTGTTTTGCAGGTTCTCTTCCACGGCCTTCAGGTCGTTAAATGACTTCTCAAGCTGCTTTGCCATGCTGTTAAAGGCCGTTGAAAACTCACCCATGAAGTCAACCTCATGGGTGAAATCCCCCTTTGCTATCTGCTTGGTAACCCATGTAAGATTCCGAAGGCTTGCCTGCAAACTCTTGAGAGACTGGGCAGCTCGCGTCTTACTCTTTGGAGGCTCAAATTGGACGTCGCCCTTGGCAAGGGCAAAAAACAGCTCCGTAGTGCCGTTGTATTCCTCTATGAACTTATTAATAACCCCAACCATCTGGCTCATCTCATTATCAGGATAATCGGCGGCTAAGGCAATTGCGCCGGGCTTTTTGCCGCTGAGAATAAGACGAAAGACCTCAGATATCTTATTGAGGCCATCTTCGTTTATGTTAAGCACTGCCCGCCCATCTGACGCTATATTTGAATAGCGGCTGAGTCCTTATCTGTCTAAGCATTAAGCCTCCTTCTGTGGTATTATATCAACTGACAATCTTGTATTTCGCCGTAAGTCCGACTTTTTCGTATAGATCGTTTATCTCACGCTTCAACTGTATCATACGCTCTTCCCTGTCAACGGTCAGTTTATTGAATCGTTCCAAATCTTTTACGTACTTGTTTAAATCAGCCAGCATATTCCTGCGATAGGTAACGTCGTCAACAAGGGAAGCCACTCCGATTGTATTGCCTGTCTCATCTATGAGCTCTACGTTAAACCAAAAGCACGCGATACGCCTTCCGTCTTTTGTGATATTGACCTTGGCGTCAATCACGCTGCCGTCGTGGGCAATCATAGGTTCTGCGGGAAATTCATCAGGGAGCGTGTCTTCTGGTATGATAAACTCGGCGGCAAGCCTTCCCATCGCCTCTTCTTTGGAGTAGCCAAATATACGCTCTGCCGCCGGGTTCCACGCGGTTACTTTGTTGTTAGCGTCCCACTCAATAATCCCAAGCGGAGAGTTTTGTACGAGAAGCGAAAGACGCTGCTGCGACCTGTGAAGCTCTTCGTCCAGCTGTTTACGAATGGTGATATCCTCCTGAAGGCATACGTAGTTGACAACCGTGCCGTTTTCGTCAGTAAGCGGTGTGATGATAGAAAACACCGTACAAAGGCCACCGCCCTTACACCTGTTTATGAATTCACCCTGCCATGATTGTCCTGCCCTAAGCGCGGCCCAAAGAGAACTGTATGTCTCCTCCGGCGTGAGGCCGCTTTTGAGCATACGCGGCTTATTTCCAATCGCCTCTGCCGCGGTGTACCCTGTAGTTTGAACAAAGGCCTCGTTGACGTATTCTATTTGTCCTTCCGTACTGGTAATCATGACCGCTATAGGGGAGGTCTCAATGGCGCTGCTGAGTTTCTTTATACGAATGTCGTCCTGTGTCTTACGCTCACGCTGTCGAAGAATTATATAAAGCAAGAATCCGAAAATCATGCTGCCAATCACCACAACCGCTATTATGATTGCGATATCTAAAGTAGAAGCCCAACTCGTCGTATCCTGAATAACGACGAGCTGCCACAAACCGCCAAGGTCGTTCCAATCAAAGAGTTCCCTGCTTATGGCATAGCGTTTACCATCAATTTTGGTTGATGTTTCCTCAATGTTAAACGGCAGCACCGCTGGTGGGTTATTGTCGAGAATCTTACCATAACGTTTTTCTTTTCTCACCTCTTCCATGAGTTTCTTCGTGACGAGTTTTGCCGAAGAGTAAACCCATGAGTGGTTTGTGCTGGCAAAGACAATTCCCTCGGGCGACAACAATAGCGCTTCTCCCGGAAGCGTTTCCATGCGCTTAATGATTATGGGGTCAGCCGGTATTCGCATCGTCAATGTGCCGATTACAGGTGTGTTAATAGTCTCCCCTTCGTGAATCGGGGCTGCCGTATAGAAAACCTTATCGCCCGTGCTGATACTTATAGCGGGGTAAACGCTGGGTTTGTTGTCCATAGCCTGCTTAAAGTATGACCGCCCTGACATGTCCATGCCGGTTGACCTTTTTACATCGGATTCGTGGGCGACTATGGCGCCGGCGGCATTTACTATAAAAACACCGTCCGCGCCAAAAAGGCGTTTAGCGGCAACCAGTCTAAGCAGGGTATCATGGTCATCACGCGGCAGCCTCTCCATTGCCATATCTTTTATCAGGGGTTCGTTCAAACCCATAAGGAGAGCCGCGCCCATAGCCGCTCCGTGCATAGTGTCGGCGTGCAGGCGGGCAACCACATCCTGCAGCAACAGCATAGTCTTTGCGCGCTCTCTTTCGTGGGCAGAGTTCGTAACATCATACAAGATAAGGCCCAAAAGCACCGCCGCCACTGTCAGAGTAACCACAGTGCATATCAACAAACGGCGCATCGCCGGAGAGTATTTCCTGTTCAGGGTGACCACCTCAGTGAATAATTTACGATAAATATGACTGTCTTACATGTATGTCTAATTCCAGCCGCAGTGTATACTATAACAATAACCACGCCCGCGATAAAGATACCCCCTGATGCCTTTAAAACCGTCCCTCTGAGGAGAGTTTCAGGATTACCTCCTTAGCACCCTCATCCCCAAGGCGCACCGCGGCGGTCAGGTCTGAGTTCCCTTTCTTTACGTCCATAAGCGGGCATTTTTTGTCATAATAACTTATGCCCCTGAGCCGGTAGTTAAATCCCTCTTTGGGAGCTAGTTGTATCGCCCTTGTGAAATCTTCTATTGCCGCCTCACAATTGCCAGTCATCTGATATAAGAATCCACGGTAGGCGTATGCGCCGTCCTTATCTGGATTTATCTTTATGGCGCTGGTGTAGTCGGCAATCGCCGCATGGTATTCCTTTATGTCGAAGTGCGCGGTGGCCTTTTCAACGTATATCTCATAGCGATGCCCCATGTCCGGCGGGTTTAGCTCAAGCGCCCTGCGAAAATCAGATATTGCCTCAGCGTAGAAATTCCTCTTGTTATTCGCTATGGCACGGTTCATATAGTAGAGATACTGTTTGGGATCGCCTTTTATTGCCTCGCCAAAATCTGACACGGAGTTGTTGTATTGCCTCAACTCCAAATAGGCAAGCCCCCTGCCATAATAACTTGCCACGTCCGGTTCATTTTCTATTGACCTGGTATATGCCCCTATGGCGCTTGCGTAGTCCTGTTTGGAGGCGAAGGCCTTCCCTCGTTCACGGTCTATGGCCGCCTGTTTTTTGGCCTCTTCCCTTTTTTGGGCAGCCTCTTCCTTTAATCGCTTCGCCTCTGCCGCATTTTGTTCATCTATTTTCTTCTGCTCTTCGATTTGAGCCTTTCTCTGCGATTCCCTTGCGTACAGTGAAATGCCCGTAATGGTAAGCGCTATTAGTACGGCGGCTATTGCTGCTGCGAGTACAATCTTTTGAAGTTTCTTATTTCTTAATACGGCAGCCCAATCTATTTTGGCAGGTGGGGTTTTGTCATTGACGACGGTTGTCGTGTCAGAAACGTTTAAGAGCATATCCTGAAAATCCTTTATCGAGACGGGGCGTACGTTGAAGTCTATCGCCATGGCCGCTAAAATAGCGTCATTGAGGGGTTTAGGTATGTCAGGAACTATCTCAACCGGGGGTTTTAGAGTGGTTTGCGCTAACCTCTCAGCCGCGTCTGTTGGGACCTCTCCGGTAATCAGATTATAGAGCGTTGCCGCACAGGCGTATATATCCGTCCACGGGCCTTGCTTGCCTTTTGCGTGATACTGTTCCGGCGGCGCATAGCCCGGGGTCATCACTACCGTCAGGGCCTGCGTCTTGTTGCCAAATGAATATCTTGCCGCCCCGAAATCCAGCAATATCGGCCTCCCGCCTGTCGTTATATATATATTTTGCGGTTTAATATCCCTGTGTATGATATTGTTTTCATGTACCTCTCTTAGCCCGTCCAGTATTGGCATCATTATATCAACGGCAGTCTTCCATGGGATTTTTTCGTCCGGCTGCCTGCTTAAATATTCCATCAGGGAAATCCCGTCGTAGTAGTCCATCACTATGTACGCAGTGGAGTTTTCCTCGAAAAAACTCCTTATCCTTACGATATGCACGTTGTCAAACTTGGCAATCGTTCGCGCCTCATGGAGGAATTGCTCCAGGCCGTATTTGAAATCCGCACCGGATTCTTTTGAGTGAGGCTCAAGCGTCTTCCTGTCGCTTCCTCTGCTTGCCAGATGGCGCGGGATGTATTCCTTTATGGCCACCCTGTTGTGTAATGTCATGTCCCAGCCCAGATATGTTATGCCAAAGCCGCCGGGTTTGCCTAGTACCTTGCCGATGATGTATTTTTTATCGTTGAGGATTGTCTTTAGCGGCAGGGCCAGCGCGCCCTGGTCTTCACCTTCATCAAAGCCGCACTTTGGGCAGACTACAACCGCACCCTTGTCCTGAAAACAACCCGGACATATTGCCTTTAACGATGCCATCAGTGTTATTCCGCCTTAACCACTATTGCCGAGTAGTTGTCATATTGGCCGTCAACTCGCCTTACTATCCTGCCGCACATGTGCGTTAGCCACTCTTGCGGCGTTTCAGACTTTGCATAGTCTATCTCCATCTCTGTCTCCATTATATTGTCCCAAAAACCATCTGTACATATTAAAAAGGCGTCCCCCTGCCTTACAGATACCTTATCGCCCATGATTGTCGCCGTTACTCCGCCCTCAGTGCCGAGGGATTTCAGGATTCGGTTTCTGTCTTCGTGGCCGCGTATCTGCTCTGTGCTTATCTGCCCGGAGTCGGCAAGGGCCTGAGGCACGCTGTGGTCTTTGGTCTGGAAACATACGCGGCCATCTTTAAACATGTAAATGCGCGAATCTCCCGCGTGCGCCCACAGGGCATTGTTATAATCGCTTACCAGCAGCGCTATTGTCGTGCGCATGGAGCTGGTATCAGGGGACTTTTGTTTCTTAATTATCTCTTGCTGCGCGCTTTCCAGATATTTATTAAGATGGCTCACAGACAGCCCCGGGTCGGCCTTAAAGGCGTCCAGTATGGCCTCAACCGCGGTCTCAGAGGCAACCTCACCACCCTCATGGCCACCTGCCCCATCGGCAACCGCCCAGCAGGCAAAGTCCTCCAACGTTATAAACCCGCAGTAGTCCTCGTTGTTTGGCCTTCCGCCTCTGTGCGTAAACGGTTGCGTCTTAAATAATTCTATCATCTTTCAAACCCCAGCTCAAACATGTTTATATGGTCGCTCAGGTAAAAATTAGAGCCAGCCCCGACGTAGTATCTCTGGTTGGCGGGCAGGCGCTGCCCACTGCGTAAAAAAGTCCCGTTTTTTGAGCCGCAGTCCTCAATGTAGAAAGACTTAGCCGGTATGTCATAGCCCACCTTGCAGTGTATCGCGCTTATCGTATCGCTTGAGCGCGTGAAGACCAGATTTGACTTGTGCGGGTCGCGCCCTATTGCCACCTGTTCGGTGAGCAGGGGGATTTTGGCACCGGCATATTCGCCGCTCAACCCTATCAGAAGCGGCCTCTGCGCACCGGCTGCCGGAGGGGCCGCGTTTACGGGCGCAATACCCTTACGCCTCTTCATAAGGAGCAGTGAACAAATAACAATGGCAATCGCCCCTATGACAGCGGCACCGGCCATGTAATTAGTCTTGTTATCAGGCTGAACCTTAGGCGCGGGGGTGTGCTTTGGCGGGCGTGGAGTTTTAGTGGGAGCAGGTGTGGGTTGTGGTGTTGGCGATTGGGCCGGAGATTGAGCTGGCGTGGGCGTTTGAGAAAGCTCCGGATTAGGGGTTTGCTCCGGCTGTCTACCCCCGATAGCTCCCTCTGAATACATGACCCCTGCCATCCTGAGTTCAGAGACAAGCTCGTCAACCTGAATCGCCCAGCCGATGCCCTGTACATCCTTTTTTACAATTTTTAACGAGTTTATCCCGATAACATAACCCTTGTCGTTAAACATTGGACCGCCTGAGTTGCCAGGATTAATTGTCGCGTCTGTCTGGTACATCCTTACTCCTTCAGGGGTTGTAACCTTTGCGCTTATTATGCCTTTTGATATCTTTGGTTCTAAAAAAGTTGCCTTGTCCATTCCATAATCGGCGGCACCAGGAAATCCTATCGCGTAAACTATATGGGCATCCTCTACCTTATCGCTTAACACAAGCTCAACCGACGGTTTATCAAGCCTTCTCGATAGATTTAGAATTGCTATATCCTTTATCTCAGAGTGGCGAACAATTCTGACGCCTCTTACATCCTCAAATCCGAGCACGACTTTTGGTTCGCACCCCTTCTCTATGCACTCCACTACGTGCCAATTGGTTACAACATAATAACCATCGCCTATGACAAAGCCTGACCCCGAGCCTATCGGTTTTCCATTGTAGAAATCAATTATCCTTACCGTACTGTCCTTCATCCTCTTTATAGGAAGGTTATCGGCCACGCTGACAGTGGCTGAAAAAGGCCCTGAAAACATGGCGGCCACTACAATCAAAGAGGCCAGTTTCCTCATAAATCTGCTGAAAAAAGACGTCCCGCCCACCCGTTGGCATGACAGCACTGCCGCCGACGTGTTGTCCTGGTTTGGCCGCTGCTTTGATATTGCCCTTTGCACCAGACACTCTGCCGAGGCTTGAGGGTCTTGGGTTATGGCCTGCCGCATCTCGGCTGGCGTGAGGGAATTATACAGGCCGTCGCTGCACAGAATAACGCTGTCCCCTACTGAAAGAGGATACGGCCTGACGTTTCTGTCTATCGCCTTTATCTGCCGCATCCCCAGGTAGCTTGTCAGCGCAAATCTGTCGGGGTGGTTATAAATCTCCTCTTTTGTTATATCACCGGCGGCGAATTCCTTCATCAGTTCGTTTTCGTACGTATGGTCTGTGTTTATTTGGGTGAGCGCGTCGTTTCTGAGGAGATATATCCTGCTGTCACCTGCGCAAATCCAGTACAGAAAGGAGTTATGGACAACACAGGCGGCCATAGTAGTGCCGACCATAGCCCCACCAGCCTCAGCGCCGTCCGATATTGAGGCCGCGCGGTCATTGGCACAGATAATCGCCCTGTAAAGGGCGGCAATTATTGCCTCATCAGGGCGCTTTGACATATAACTTTCCAACATGCCTTGCAGTGCGGCATGGCTCGTTTGTTTTCCATTGGCCATGCCTCCCATGCCGTCGGCGAGGGCGGCCATAACGCCTCCATGCCGGACGAACCGGCTGTCCGCGAAATCAGAAAACCCCACTGAGTCCTGTTGTTCTTTGCGTGTGCCCTGGTGTTGGGCGTTTCCAGGGATTACGCTCATCTTATCTATCGGCTTGGGCCGGTATGGACACCCGCAGCTCTGTCTGTCCTAATGTTATGGTATCGCCGTCGTCAATTTTTTGTACCGACGTCAGAGACACCCCGTTTACCAGTGTGCCGTTGGTTGAGCCAAGGTCTTTTATATAACACTTGCCGCCGCTTCTGCTTATCTCACAGTGGACGCCCGAAATCTCTATGTCATCGGCGATTGTTACCGAGCAATATGCCCGATTACGCCCCATCACGATGGGTTTATCCAGCACTGCCTCATAGGACATGGTCTTGCGGGCCGGGCCGGTAACAGTGAATTTGAGTCGTATTCCCCTCTGAGGTGCCGGTGGCACAGGTGGCTCATCCCTTAACGGCTCCTCTTTAGGCCGCTGCTGTTGCATGGTGCAATCAGTCCTGGCCACAATGGCATTGTTTTGCTGTTTTAGCCTCTGTCTCCATCTCATTACAATAAGTATGATTAATGCCACAATTAAGGCGATGGCGGCAGATATGGGATAGACGGCAAGCTCAGTGGCCCTACCCTGCACGGCAGATGCCGCGGGCGCGGACGCCGGGGTGGCTGAGGGCGTACGCGCAGCCTTGACACGTGGCAACACTCGGACATCCATACCATCGGTCATTTGTTTCGTCCCCGCGGTCAGCGCCAGTTGAAGCCTGTAGGCCTGCCCGTCTCCCACGCAACTGGCGCAGGTCAGATTAATTATATACGAGTTGCGAATCCTGTTATGCAGTATCGTATATATTTCGCCCAACGGCAAGTCGTTTGCCCTTATCAGCTCCCCGCCTGACCTCCTTGCAAACTCGCCAAGCGTCTTGAGATGTTCATCTTTTTTTGGAGTTGACGGTGGGTTATAAAATCCTATGGCGTAGATAGGGATTCTGTCAACTTTGAGCATATCTATGACCTCGTCTTTGGTCATGCCTCCGGCGAAGTCATCCTCACCGTCTGAGAGCGTTATGATTACCTTTCTTGCCGGAAGGCTGGCGTCCTTGCGTCTGCCCATCTCCTCCGCCCTGGTCAGCCCCCTGTGGAGTTGTGTCAGTTGGTCAGTTAGTTTTAGCGCGTTTATCTTTGTCTTCAATTCATTTTTGTCCGCCGTATAGTCACACACCACCCTCACGTCTTTGCCAAAGGTTATAATGGCCGCCATATCCTTTCGCGCCATGTTTCCTATCAGGCCGGAGATGGCCTCCCGCATACGCTCAAATTGCGGCGGTTTGAGGGACTCGGATATATCCACTAAGAACACATAGCCAATTCCCTCGCCCGATTGAGCGAAAGGCAGCATCTCTGCCGTGGTAGTTTGAGTGGAGCCAAGGCTTCCTGTGATTTGAATCTTGCCGGTGTCATTATCAACGGTCTTGTTATCACCACCGTTAGGTTGCGGCATTTCGGCATACACCTTTATGTTTGGCAGCTTCACAAAGGCCTGTTCGATGCGAAAACCCCCTATATCACCCGCCAACAGCGGCTCTGGCAGCGCCATCAGTAATATCAACCCTATCAGGCAAAGCACCGTGCCCCCCGGCCTTATGCCTCCCATTTAAAATACTCCCCGCAGCATGGGAAAAACTTCAGCCTTGTCTTTCCAAGCTCTATCTCGTCGTATGGATTGAGGTCTTTAACTGAGGCAACCTCCTCTCCATTTAAAAAAACGATGCCCCTGCCCTCACCAGTTATGATTTTAAAGGAGTTTGTCCGGGGATTATAACTCACCACCGCGTGATTGAGCCTTGATATGGCCTCGTCGCCTTTGATGCACACGTCCATTGTATCGGCGCGCCCTATAAAATTCTTTTCGCTGCGTAATCTGTAATCTCTCCCTTTTTGGGTGCCTTCAATGCAGACGAGCCAACCTGTGACGGGGTCTGTGCCGGTCTTGTCTGTGAAAAGCCCGACGGTCTCCACTTCAATGTTGGGGGCAGGCGAGCCGGCCTTTGCCCGCGTGGCCGGGAAAATGTCTGTTGGGTGGCTGCCCCCTTTCGGGCGCGTTGAGCCAATGTTGGGGATATCAACCCCGCATAATGGACAATTGGAGTACTTGCCGGAGTCGTAGTAGTGTCCGCTTGCGCATCGCTTCATTGTGTTAATTCCTCCTTCATTTGACAGCAGCTCTACAAATTAACCGGTAAACATCAGATTTTATACCGATACCCTCGCCAGAAAAATTTTTTGTCAAATTTATATTTTAATCGGCACCTCTTTGGAGTAAGATATAATTATTTCCAGCGATTTGTCAATTGCACGACAAACACAGGGCAATTCGCGGCACAGGGTAATTTTGTTCTCCATCATAAGTAATCGGTAGTTGCTTAGATTGTTGTTATCATTGTCCCTTTCCGTCATTCCGGCTTGCAGACTGTGTCACAATAGTAAAGCAGCCC
>NZ_JBJUSG010000020.1:0-2346 GCF_046044395.1 Candidatus Magnetominusculus dajiuhuensis
CTTTCAAAAACCCTTTTATCAATAGGTGCAAATTTCTATATCGGAGCTTGGGTTTTATTGTGGTAATGATTCGGTTATTGCTTTTGTGCTATGTTATGATATGTACAGATGTTGCTGATGTTAGCATGGATAAGCTATATTTTAAGTTATCAAACGGAGTGAAATATCGTTGAAATAAAAATCCCAAGTGCCATAAATGTAACCGTGTCAGAGGACACATTAAGCGTAGATTTGAGTGATGGAAGGACGATTTTTGTTCCATTAGGGTGGTTTCCACGGCTGCGTTATGCCTCTGATGTGCAACGAAAGAACTGGAGATTAATAAGCAGAGGAAATGGTATCCACACCTTTTAAAAACTCAGCCCTTCAAAATCATCCTGTTGGTTTTTGAGCGCGTCTCACCGATTGGTGTGACCCTTATGGCAGGTTTATCATGCACGGGGCATTTGTTTTCGCAGATGCCGCACCCGACACATAGCTGTGTATCCACTATTGGGCGTTTGAATTTTCTTACAGTCCCGTCCCTTAATCTCAGCTCCTCCTCCTTAAACCATATCGCCTTTGGCGATGTCGGACACACCTCTTCGCACACGATGCAGTCAACATTCATAGACCAGGGCAGACACCGCCCGTGGTCATAAAACGCCGTCCCTATCTTCGTGGGTTTTATATCCGGCTTCTTGCCAATTTTCTTTTCCACCGTTAGGGGCATTATAGCCCCAGTTGGGCAGACATGCCCACATAGGACGCAATTATACTCACAGTAGCCTATCTTATTTTGTAATACCGGAGTCCATAACCCCTCAAGGCCGCCCTCCATAAGCGCTGGCTGAATGACATTCGTCGGGCATACCCTCATACACTGGCCGCACTTTATGCAGCGCCGCAGAAAATCTCCCTCTTCGATTGACCCCGGCGGGCGTATCAGGCCGCTTTGCGGCAAGTTGGCTCCATTAACCGCGCTCCTCATTATAGGGAACAGGACAACAGCGCCTACGACCGTCTCAATCAACCGCCTCCTGTTCACATCAATCGGCCGGTGAACAGAGCTTGCCTCTTCCGACAGGCCATAGTGAAGCGCTCCCTCAGGACACTGCTCAACACAGGTCATGCACAGGTGGCATTCGCTGTATCTCAACTGCCCATGTGGCTCGCATCCCCCGTGGCAATACCTTAAACACCTCTGGCAGTCCGTGCATTTGTCAACATTGCGGCGAATGCGCAGCACCGACGCCATAGACAATACCCCCATAAACGCCCCTAATGGACATAGCACCCGGCACCAGAACCGCGTTATAAACCTGTTGCCCGCGACTATCAGTAAGAATATCACCGACACCAGCAGCCCACCAATAAATAGCGGCTGCCTGATATAAATCCCCCCCGCAATGTAATTGGCCGCCGGATATATGCCAATGGTAAAGGAGCGCGTCATAAGGGCAATCGGGTCAAACAGCCCCACCTGCAAGGCGCCAAAGATAGCCAACACAACAAGCGCCGCAAGTATGTAGTACTTGATGCGGTATAAGTCCCTGTACGCGTTTGTCTTGTAATCATCCACGGCACGCCTCTTGTTGAAAAGATGGCTTATCCACTGGTTTAATATGCCAAAAGGACAAACCCACGAGCAAAAAAACCGCCCAAAAAATATCGTTGGAATTATTATCAAAAGAGAAAGCGCAAGTCCCTTATATACGGTAAAACTCGTGAAAAAAGCCGCAACAGCCACCAGAGGGTCAAGCTCTAAAAGCAGCGGCGTCTCATATCCCTTCAGATGCCGGAAGTCCGTTATGTAAAGCAATATCAAAAACAAGGAGAAAAAAAAGACAGAATACACCCGCCGCACATTTAAAAGAGTTATGAGCTTTTTATCCCGCTTCATACCAGCTTTCATACAGTAACCTCAACCGGGTTGAGGGACTTCCAGTCGGAGATGCCTACGCCACGCAGCTCTGCCATCTGAATATAAGGCACATCAGCGACCTTTATGTCCAGAAATGAAAGTGTATATGTATCAATGGCGACATCGTCGGTGCCGACGATAATTGTATCCCCCGCTGCCACATCTGAGATACTGCCTCCGGTAGGGCCGTTTGTCCTGAGAACGCGTGTGGCGTCCATAACAGTTAACGTCGGCCTTATGGCAACAGCCAGGTCTGCGATAGAGGTGTTTATGTCCTGATGGAGGCGGTTTCTCTGGCCTCCGAGTGTGCCGTACAAGTTTTTCATGGAAAGCGTACACTTGCTCAGGGAATGGTGTTTTGCGATTGGAATATTAATCACCTTATCAACCTGAATCATCAGGGGAACAACTGCAATTATTCGATGAGATAGAGGCAACCCCAC
>NZ_JBJUSG010000020.1:2356-33601 GCF_046044395.1 Candidatus Magnetominusculus dajiuhuensis
GAAAGAGGTCAATGTCCCCGCCCACACACGCAAACGAGGAGGGCGGCGGCCGCTTCTATCCCTGAGCGTGCGAAACTTCTGAAAGGGTCGTTAATTGAGACATCCGTAACCCATACCGCCGCCGCCCTCGCCTCAATACAGAGCCGCACAACGGCGGCAACCACATCGGGATTGGTGTTTGCGGCCAGCTCAGGTTGCCTGTCCCAACCTACATTTGGTTTTATTAGTACCTTATCCGCGGGTTTGATAAACTGCCCGATTCCTCCGAGTTTATCAACCGCCGCACGAACCATCTTCTCGGCGTCCTTGCCGTGAGCGATGGCAATTTTGGGCAGGGTGGCCGAGGTGTCTGAAACGCGATAATTTTTGAACGTATATATCTTGTTATTTATTCGATTTACCGGCTCCCCGGAGTGAAAGACGAGGGCGGCCGCGCCGCACACCGCTGAGGCTGCCGCCGCCGTGGAGAGTTTTATTATAAACTCCCTGCGGCTGAGCCTACGGGCCTTATCGTTTAGCTTAGAAGGCATAGTTTTTGTTGCGACACAGCCCGGCTACTTGTTTTGCTGGCCGGTTTGGGCGTTATCTCTTGTCTGAAAGGAAAATCGCACGATGCGCTTCTGTTGTCCTCGCGCTTCAAATACGAAAAATACGTCGTAGATGGCTGCCTTAGATACATTTAACACACCCGAATAGCCGCTGGCGGACTTCGTAACCGGCATGATTTTTCTCGGCGCAAAGCCTGCCACTTCGTAATTCACCCCAATGTCGGCGATGTCGGCCACCTCTTTGCCTGACGAATCTCTTAACTCAAAAATTATCTGGTTTGCCCCAACAACGGGCAGACCGTCACAGAGCACTGTCATCTTCACCGTATAACCGTCAACGGAGTTGACCATTACTAAGTCTGTGGCTGAGGCCACAGCCACCAGCGCAAAGATAAGCACCAGCGCCAGCGGAATAATTATTCCCCCTACCGTCTTACCTTGCGTCACACTAATCTTGATTCTTTCCATGCTGGCCTATTATAACACGTTTCGGAGAAATAATACCTTTGGTGAAAATACGGGGTGAAGGGGGGGTTACCCCCCCTTCGTCGTTAATCCTTTAATCCTGCGGCGTAACGCATACTGTGGTGATGGGCACGGCATCGCTCTGCGTCACAGATGGCAGTTCGCTGACGCGCCAACGGAAGAAGTGCAGCGGGACAAATATCATCCCCTCAGGGATTTCCTCAGAGATGCGCACCTTCATGGTGGCCGAACCATTTTTGGACTCGACCTTTGCGTTGCCGCCGTCCTCAAGGTTATATTTATCCGCGTCGGGGGCGCTGACCTGGACAAACGCGTCAGATATGACATGGGTAAGGCTCGTTGACATGGCGGAAAGCGCCCCTGAGTGCTGCATCAAATTTCCAGTAACCAGCACGAGTGGATATTTGGCGTCCGGTTTTTCGGCCAGCTCAAATGGCACGGGGCAGTATCTCCATTTCTCATGCGGCAAATCGACCTTTATTGCCTGTATTTCCTCCTGTATTGCCTTGAGGCTGTCTGCACCTATGGGGACATTCATTACCCTGGCGAGGTTTCTGAGAATCTGCCAATCCGGCATGGACTCCCCTGTTGTGGCCACAATCTTATGGACATCCTGATATACGCCCGACATATTAATAAAAGTGCCCTCTTTTTCTGACCAGCTCGACGCCGGCAGCACCACATGGGCGTAGCGCGCGCAGGCGGTCATGCGTATGTCCTGCACTACGATAAACTCAAGGGACTGAAACTTGTTCTCAAGTTTTTTTAAGTCCGGGTACGTTACCAGCGGGTCTTCACCCATCAGATAGAGCGCCTTTATGGAGTCTTTTTCATAGAGCATATTAAACAGATTCTTTCCCGGTCTATCTGTTATCTTCACATAGCCGGGCAGATATTCGGGAGTTACGCCCATCTTCCAAAGGCCGAATGTGTTTGAGTACTCTGCCGGTAGTTGGAGGGCGCGCGGGCCGTCTCCCGTTAATATGACAAGATTAGCGGCGGCAAGCAGCGAGTTTAACCCCTCAAGATTACTGGCGGGCGTGGCCGCTGTCGTAACAAGCCTACTCTCGGAAGACAAAAACTCCTCCGCCGCGTGCAGAAACTCGTTACCACATACACCGGTAAGTTCACACACCTTATCAGGGGTATAGTATTTTAACAGCTCCACCATCTCAGCGAAATTCCCGATATTTTTTGCCATCTCATGTTTCAGGTGATACCCCTCGTCAATGGCCGTTTTCATAATACCATATACGAGCACCTGTGCCGTGCCGGGTTTGATTCTAAGCCATCTGTGGGCGTGCCTTGTGAGCTTTGTCTCTCTGGCGCTGGCCACAATGAGGCGTGCTCCACGCTGTTTTGCCTCAATAAATTTAAGTCCCCAAATTGGATGCGTCGCCGCTATGTCAGACTCCAGAACGAGGAGGGTCTTTCTTGCCAGAGGAGAGTCGAAATCTATGGGAAGCTCGTGAAGGCCAAATGCCATATCAATTGCCTTAAACACCTTTGCAAACCCGAAAAACGCCGAGGAATCAATATTGTTAGTGCCGATGGCGGTACGCATGAATTTCTGCAGTACATAGTTGTCTTCAATTGTACAGCGGGACGATCCAATTGCGCCAATGCTGTCCGGGCCGTGCGTTTTTATTATCTGCGTCAGGCCGTTGGCCACTAAATACATGGCCTCCTCCCATGAGGATGGGACGAGTTCACCATTTTTCCTGACCAGCGGGGTCTTTAACCTGTTGCTGGAGTATATGTAGTCCGTGCCGTAGCGGCCTTTTGTACACAAATCACCATTGCTCAGTCCCTTGCCGTCAACGCCTTTGGCGTTGAGAATCCTGCCCTCTCTTATATCCAGCGTGATGGTGCAGCCAACGCCGCAGTATGGACAGATGTTGTCCTTTTGCTCAAGGAACCAGGCCCTCGCACGGTGGCGAAATGGTTTGCTGCCCAGCGCACCCACAGGGCACGCGTCCACACACTGTCCGCAGAACTCGCAGTTGAGTGTCTCCTCAAATGGCGGACTTACCTTTGTGCCAAACCCCCTGCCGATAAAGTTTATGGCACCAACGCCCTGATGTTCCCAGCACACGCGCACGCAGCGCCCACACATAATACACCTGTTGGTGTTTATATCTATCAGCGGGTTGGCTATGTCTTCGGGGTCGGCCTTCTTCTCTCCGGCGTAGCTGCTGGTGCTGGCACCGTATTTATATGACATGTCCTGGAGCTTGCACTCGCCGGCCTTATCGCAAATGGGGCAGTCCAGCGGATGATGGACAAGCAGAAGCTCAAACACGGTCTTTCTTGCCTTCAGCACCTCTGGCGTGGAGGTATAAACTACCATGCCGTTTTCCGCCGCGGTAGAACACGATGTATAGAGCTTTGAATGCCCCTCTATTTCCACAAGGCATATGCGGCAGCCGCCAAACGGGGTAAGGCGTTTGTCCCAGCACAGGTGAGGGATGTCTATGCCATTTTCCATGGCGGCCACGAGTATTGCCGTCCCATCGGGGACCTTGATTATCTTGTCGTCTATAGTGAATTCTACCATGAGTCAACCTCCTCGGCCACACCAGGCTCTATGCGTATAGAGTTAAACGGACATGTCTCAAAGCAGCTCCTGCACTTGATGCACAAGTCCTTGTCTATCAGGTGGGGTTTTTTCTTTTCGCCGCTAATGGCCTCTTGCGGACACTTCCTCGCGCATGAGCCGCAGCCCGTACAGGTCTTCGATTCTATAACGAATGTTGACAGAGACCTGCACTTGCCGGCCTCGCACCAGCCTTCTGTTATGTGCTCCTCGAACTCCTCCCTGAAATGTTTCAGGGCCGTGAGCACCATTATGGGCGACGTTTGCCCGAGTCCGCAAAGGGAAGTCCGCTTTACCTCGTAAGCCAGCTCCGCAAGTGTGTCAAGGTCTTGCAGTTTGCCGCGTCCCTCGGTTATATCAAGGAGCTTATCGTACATTACCTTTGTCCCTATGCGGCATGGGACACATTTACCGCATGACTCGCCGTGGCCAAATTCCATTGCGCTCATGGCCTCGTTGACCATACATGTGTTGTTATCCATAACGATTATGTTGCCGGAGCCGACGATAACCCCCGCCGCAGTAATTGCCTCATACGTGGCCGGAGTATCAAGGAGAGATTCAGGGATAACTCCCCCCGTAGGGCCTCCGATGTGGATGGCCTTAAACTTGCTTTTCTTTTTCAGCCCCCCGCCTATGTCATACACTATCGTCCTGAATGTCGTTCCCATAGGGACTTCTATCAGGCCGTTTGAGTTTACCGCGCCGCTGAGGGTAAATATCTTCGTCCCGGGTGAGTCATGGGTCCCAACTGACCGAAACCATGCCGGGCTGTTTGCGATTATCAGAGGCACATTGGCGAAGGTCTCGGCGTTATCAACAATTGTAGGTCTTCCCCACAGGCCGCTTTGGGCCGGGAATGGGGGTTTCGGCGTGGGAAACCCGCGTTTTCCCTCCAAAGAGCGAATGAGGGCCGTCTCCTCGCCACAGATAAACGTCCCCGCCCCGAAGGCCACATCTATTGTGAAGTTAAAACCGCTGTTGAAAATATCATCCCCAAGAAAACCGCAAAGGCGTGCGCGCTCAATTGCCGTGTGCAGCCGTCTTAGGATGAAGAGGTTGTCAGGTTCTCTGACATAAACAAACCCCTTTTTAGCGCCCACTGCCCGCCCGGCTATTATCATGCCCTCGATGATGGAATGCGGGTCGGTCTCTACTATGCTTCTGGAGATTGGGCCGGCGTTACAGATGACGTACTTGGTTTCGTCCGGCCTTACCCCGCAGATTTCCCATTTCAAGCCGGTTGGAAAGCCGCCGCCGCCTCTTCCCCTCAGGCCGGAGTCCTTTATTTCCCTCACTATCTCCTGAGGCCTCATCCCTGCAACCGCCCTCGCCATTGCCATGTACCCGCCGTGATATATGTATGCCTCTATGTCGTCTGGCTCAATGAGGCCACACTTGTTGAGTACGCGTCTGGTTTGTAAACTAAAAAAGGGAATCTCCTGCCGGTTAGGGATGGATTTTTTGTCCTTGAGGTCTTTATATACGAATCTTTCAGCAGGCTGGCCCTTTGTGAAGTGTTCCTCTACAATGGAGGGGATGTCTGCGGGTTTGAACGTCTGGTATAATGTCATATCGGGATAGATGGTCATCACCGGCGACTGGTTACAAAAACCGTTGCATCCGGTTTCATAAACAGACACCTCGCCGTCTATTCCCTTATTTTTCAATTCGCTTAACAGCGTCTCCTGAATCGCCGCGCTGCCGCGCGCCTTGCAGGCCGAACCGCCGCACAGCAGTATTGACGCCTTTGAGCCGCGAACTCTGGGGTCTTTGTAGTTGTCCTGAATAGCCTTCAAATCTTCAATGGTTAATTTCTCAATGCTTTTATTCGTGAATTTAACTTTAATCGCAGGCATACGGGCCTCCTCAGTGATAATCCTTTAATAAATCCAGTGTCTTGTCGGGGTCAACACCGCCGTGGGTGTCATAGTCAATCTCTACTATCGGGGCAAAGCCACACGCGCCGAGGCAGCGGATGGTCTCGTAGGAAAACCTCCCGTCGGCTGTTAATCTGTCCTCATTGAAATTCAGGTTTCTTTTTAATCTGGTCAATATCTGTCCTGCCTTCTTGGCGTGGCAGGCGTTTCCCACGCATACCTTGATGTGGTGTCTGCCGCGCGCCTTCATCGTGAAATAGGGATAAAACGACACTACCGAATATACCTCGCTCACGGGAATTCGCAGCCCGACGGCTATGAATCTCTGCACAGAGGGCGGCAGGTAGCCAATCAGGTCCTGGGCCGACTCCAGAACTCTCAGCAGTGCCCCCGGCGTTGTCTTGTATTCATTTATGATGGCGTTTAGGGCGTCGGTCTTCCTTTTGGCCTCGGTCTCCGAGTCTGGTCCGGCGGCGATGGCCTTTATCTTCTTTACCAAATACATGGCCTTTGTTATCGTCTCTATCAGGATATGGGGGGAAAATGGTTTTGACATATAATCTATTATCCCCAACTGGAGGATGTCCCTGATATTTTGCTGAGACGCAAAACCCGTGATGACCACAATGCCGGTAGATGGCTTTATAGCGTTGACCTGTCTTATCAGCTCGTAGCCGTCAATGCCAGGCATATTTATGTCCGTTACGACGATATCATAGTCGTTGTTGCGTATAAGTTCGATGGCCTCGCTGGAGTCTGTCGAGCCAGTAATCACAA
This sequence comes from Candidatus Magnetominusculus dajiuhuensis, assembly GCF_046044395.1. Lineage (NCBI taxonomy): Bacteria > Pseudomonadati > Nitrospirota > Nitrospiria > Nitrospirales > Nitrospiraceae > Candidatus Magnetominusculus > Candidatus Magnetominusculus dajiuhuensis. Next base: position 8,644 of record NZ_JBJUSG010000020.1, read on the forward strand.
AGCCTTCAGGGGTGAGAATGCTTTCACAGCTTTTGACTATTATGTCGTTGTCATCGACTATTAGTATGTTTCCTTCCATGCTAAAATGCCTCCAATATCTTCCATTTTTCCGAACCGGGCGACGGCGACGCGCGTCTTAGATTTCCGGGGTTGCCGTGTACACGTCTCAATAGGCATAATCCTTTCGGGTTGTGCTGGCAATTGAGAGCAGCTCCTCAGGCAGGAATGGTTTCTTTATAAAACCGTCCGCCCCGAGTTCTAAAGACTTGTTTGCTGCCTCCGTAGTGCCATAACCAGTCATCACGACTACCCTCAGCGAAGGCCATCTGTCCCTTACCAGTTTCAGCAGTTCAAAACCGTCCATGCCCGGCATTATCAGGTCGGTTATCACAAGGTCGGGTCCCTCGTCCTCTATAAGTTTAAGGCCGTCTGCGGCGTTGGCCGACAGAAATACAACATAACCTTCCGCTTCCAACACCCTCTGGCAACTTACTCTAACTATATACTCATCGTCTATAACGAGCACTTTACCGTTGCGCATAAACCTCCATTGCAGCCAGGTGCGGCGGACACTACCCCGCCTGCCTTTTTTAGCTCTGAGTATTATACAATGAAAACCAGAATTTAATAAATCCCTCCCGCCATATCATTTTCCTGTTTCATGGCGCGATTGGCGAAGGCTGTAACATCCCAATAGAAATGTCCTGAAAAGCGAGGCGTTTCGTACCTTACGGCGGGCCAGGTTCAACCGTCAAAGTGGGCCACTTTTTCACCGGTAGTACCACACACACATTTCTGATAATCAATTCAGACGCATGATATTTAAGCGGATAGCCTGTATTTTAGTAAAGCAAAATTATAGAAATCACAGAGGCAAACGGTCACAATTCGCTTAACTCTTAAACGAAAAACCCTTGTTAAAGACGGCAAGACACGCATCCACCACGTTTTTATCGTACAGTCTCGCGCTATTTGCCGATATCTCCCCCAATGCCTTGTCAAGGCCCAGGGCAGGACGATAGGGTCGGTGGTTACTCATTGCCTCAACGACATCTGCCACGCAGATTATCTTTGCCTCAATTAATATCTCATCGCCTTTGAGGCCGGAGGGATAGCCGGAGCCGTCGAGTCTTTCGTGGTGCTGGAGGATTATGTTTGCCACAGGCCAGGGGAAATCCACATCCTTTAATATATCGTGCCCTATTTGGCAGTGATGTTTCAGCAGGCTAAACTCCACCTCAAGGAGTTTGCCCGGTTTACTAAGGATTTCTGACGGGACATAAATCTTCCCTACGTCGTGTATGGAGGCCGCGATTCTCACGCCCTCCGCCTTATCTCTGGGAAAGCCCATCTCGTCGGCTATGGTGCGGGAAAGATCGGCCACCCTTGACTGGTGTCCGGCCGTGTATGGGTCTCTGGCCTCTAAAATAGCGGATATGGCCACTACTACCGAGCCTGTGAGTTTGCGGAGTTTTTATATTGCCTGCTCACGCTGCTGTCTCTCAATTACATGATTGGTAATATCCCTAAGTATCGCCGTAAAAAACGTCCCTGTCTGCACCGTCCACAAGGCGGCGGAAAGTTCCACTGGAAACTCCGTCCCATCTTTTGTTATCGCCGTCAGGGTGGTCTCTTTACCCAACAGATAGGAATGCCCGGTTTCAATAGCCGTCTTAAAGTCTTTCCTGAAGCCGTCTCTCATGGATTCAGGTATGATTATGTCAAATGGCCGTCCGGCTGCCTCATGTGGGGCATATCCAAATATCTTCGCCGCCCCCGTGTTCCAGAGGACTATCTCCCCGTTGGTGTTTGTACAGATGATTGCATTGTCCGTAGTCTGCACAATAGAACGCATCTGCTCTTCATTTTTTATTAAATGCTCCTCCATTCTGGCACGGCTGATAACACCGGCAAGCGTATTTGCTACCGCCGTGAGAAACTCCTCTTCCTCAATGGTACTTTCATGGCCTTCATTCACATATAGGTTCAGCACCCCCAACACCCGTTTGCCAAGCGTTATGGGTACGCAGTAGTGGCCGTGCGCCGCCATACCCGGAGGTCTGTGTTCATGCCGGTCATCTATGGTATTGGCAAAGACTATCTCCCGTGTGGAGGCCGCCAACCCACACAGGCATCTGCCAAATGGCAGCACATTACAGAGTTTTAACAGTCCACTCTCAAAGTTTTTATGCGCGTACATTACAAGCGTCTCCGGCCTGTTGCCCTCAACCAGATGGATACTCCCCTTTGCGTGAAACCTGAGCCACTGGTACGACAGAATCAAATCCAGCATAAGGTCAAGCTGTCTCCTCAGAGGAATAGGCTTTAGGGCTACCTGCAGGATTGAATTAATTATCGTCTGAAACTGGCAGTTTTTCTTCAACTGGGTGTCGAGCATCTTACGCGCGGTAATGTCTCTGAATACGGCGCAAAGGACTTCCATGCCATCCATCTCTACGGCCTTTGTCCTAAGTTCCACGGGTATAAGCCGGCCCTCCCGATGCCTTAGGTACATATCGCTTACTATGTGTTGGTCGTGGCCGCCCGCCAGACGTCTCGCGTATATTTCTCTTTGCTCAGCCGGGAAAATCTCATAGAGGTCCATCCCCCGCAACTTGGCCGCGGGTATGCCAAGAAGCTCGGAGAATCTATCGTTGCAGTAGCTAATAACGCCAGTTTCCACATCCGCCGTCAGGATGTAATCCCCCGTGGTGTCAAGCAGCAGCCTGAACTTTCCCTCCGATTGCTGAAGGCGCTGCACCTCATATAAAAGTTGCTCCTCAGTTGCCTGTTCGTCGAACATAACCTCTATTGTCTCCTCAAAATAATATTGCCTGCGTCAGTTGCCCGGCATCTACAATGACAGCGCGGACAATGTAGCCGCCTGCTAACGCAAATAACGCCGATATAAAGTTAAGCCATGGGCTGTGTACCCTCATCTTCGTGCAGAGCTGATACGCGGCGGCGACAAATGGTATTACTACCCCTGCCGCCACAAACCCAAACCAAAATAAAGCACTCAATTGCCCGCTTGTAACAATGCCAAGCGCGCTCGCAGCGCTCTGGGTGGACTTGCCAAGGCCGATTAAAAAAATCACCGTACATAGTAATAATAAATACAGCAGGACAAAATCCCCCGTGTGGATGAATGTATTGATATCCCTTTTATCCTCATCCGGCTTGAGACACAACACCAGAGATATTGCGGCAAGGCCGTCAATTACCGCCGAAATAAACAACAGCACCGGCGTCATTGGCGTGTTCCAAAATGGCCGCGCGGTGAGCGTTGACAGGAGCAGCCCCGTATATAGCGCAACGCTTGTACAAAGGATAAGCCCCACGAGCTTTATGGCATTTACCGCAGTGGCCCTTGTCTTTAATTTCAGATAGTCTTTTTGAAGATTTAAGATAAAATAAATTATGCTCACGGCGGAGAAAAAGGTTATTATCCACGCCCCAATGGACATGATTGACTTATATTTGAATGTCGTAAGGAGGAGCCAGAAGAGCCATGGCCTCTCTAAATCAAAGATCAACATAATCATCCCCGCCATTATGGGAAACGGGGCGATATATGCCCCTGTTGTCACAATCTTCTTATACTTCACAGGGTTTATAAGATCGGCGGCAATTGATAGCAGCATAGCCCCGGCACTGACGCCGGCGCTAAACAGGTAGAACGTTATCAGAGAACTCCAGTATATCATTGTCAGTGTGTGCCCTGGCGCATCCCCTTTATTTTTCGATTTATTCCCCGATTTATTTCCCGAACCGGGAAATCCCTTCTCAGCTTCACGCTGTTCCTACCGCTATCTTACCCTTGCCTGTTGAGTGTGAGGCATCTTTAAAAACGGCCTTGCCGCCTTCGACAAGCGGCTTTACCTCCGGTGGCGTTGACAAGGCCAGCATACCCCACAGCCCCGCGTAGGAATCCCGCCCTGCCACCCCCGCGGCTTCCTTAGCCTTTTGGGAGGAGCATGACGCCAAAACCCATATCAAAATTGATAAAACAATCCTCTTCATTAAAACCCCATCATCCCGGCAACCCAGCCGACGCTACCCTATGATATAATAAATTGAGGGTTTTGTGTTTAAATCTTTTCCTATTTGTACGACTTTTTTTGAGGCGGCAAGTTTTGATATTTCGCTGTTGGGGTCGTTCAAATCCCCGAAGACCCGCACGCCGGTTGGGCATGTGCCGACACAGGCGGGTAGGGCGTTATTATGTAGTAATACGGCACAAAAGCCGCACTTATGGACGAAGCCGTGCTCCTTGTTAATAATCCTTGCCTTATATGGGCAGCTCAGGATGCAGTACTTACACCCGATGCACCTCTGCGTGTCAATTGCCACAATGCCGTCGCTTCGCTTGTAAGACGCCCCTGTGGGGCAGACGCTGACGCAGGGGGGATTGTCGCAGTGCTGGCACTGCATGGGCAGAAATCTCCTGTTATAGTTCGGGAAACGCCCGAACTCCTGCTCCTCTACGCGGTTAAAAAACTCCGTAACCGGCAGTTCATTCTGGTTATGGCAGGCCGCCACGCACGCCAGGCACCCCACGCACTTTGTGGTATCAATGAGCATAGCCCATTTGGGCGATTTCCCTGATTTCACGGGCGCGCTCATGCCTTTGACACCCGAACGATTATCTCGTTGCTCATTACGTGCCCAACGGCGGGGTCGAAGTACGTGTTCAGGAAATCGTTGTAGTTGATGCCTTTTCCATAGGCGGTCTTCAGGTATTTAGAGAATATGCCGTAGCCGCTTGGCATCCACACGGCAGAGGGATGAAGTCCCCCGGTCAGGCGCACCTTCACGTAACCCTTCCCGATGTCCGATTCAACAACTACCGTATCGCCATCTTTGAGGCCGATGGCCTCCGCCCTCTGGCGGTTAATCCAGAGGCGTATCATGTCATAACGGTCACTTAACTGCATCAGGTACGGCACGTTGGCGGTCATAGAGTGTGTGTGAATGGCCTGTTTGCCGTGAATTAGCCTGAATGAATTCTTGTCGGATGGATTTGGTGAGACCAGCGGCTCCTGCCACCGTGGCATCGGGTCAAGCCCCCATGAGGCAAGCTGGTCTGAATAAAACTCAATCTTACCCGACGGTGTCTTACAAGGTTTAAAACCCTCCACCCAGCGCGGGCCGACCTCAACAACGCCCTCCTTCTTTAGTTCCTCAAGGGTTACGCCAAAGGGTTGAAGGCGCAGGGCATTGCACTCGTCCATCGTAAAATTAAAATATTTTCCTATTCCAAGTCCCTTTGACAGGCCGGTGATAATATCAAGCAGGGGTTTTGTGTCATACATAGGCTTTACAACTTGTGCAACCACAGTGAGCTGGCCAACTGGCCCTGAATGGACGGTATCCACATGGTCGTCGCGTTCAAGGAAAAATGACTCAGGAAGTACGTAATGCGAAGCGGCGGCGGTCTCTGACATGAAGCAGTCAATGGTGACAAGTAGCTCAAGTTTCTTATATCCGGCAATGACCCGTTCGGGGTTGGGATTGGTTCTGACGGGGTTCATGTGATTGACGAACCCGGCCTTTAGTTTACCGGAGAGGGCCAGCTCCGGGATGGCCTGCACAATGCCATCGGAGTATGAAGCGGCGGGGTATCTGCCGGGTACGCCCGCGCCGTCGGCCTTTTCGATTTCAGGGATATGCGGGGCCGGGTGGCCGCCCTTTTCAAGCTCACCAAGCGTGGGTTTAAGTGGCATAAACAGCCCTCCCACGGCCTCGTGATTGCCGATGATGGCATTTAAAATGGCCACTGCGCGCGCCGTCTGAAAGCTGTTAAAATAACTTGCGCCGTAGCCGCCGTGATAGCCCCTGTGAATAAGGGCACGGGGTTTATAGGAGGCGAATTCCCTCGCCACGCGATATATGGTTTCCTTTGGGATGTCGCATATCGTCTCTGCCCATTCGGGGGGATATGTGACAAGGCCGTCTCTGAGATTGTCAAACCCGACGGTGTGTTCTTCCACGAACTTACGGTCATAGAGACCTTCCTCAATGATTACGTTAAGCATGGCCAGTAGGAAGGCCAAATCTGTTGCTGGTTTTACAGCAAGCCATTCATCGGCGATGACGGCCGTCTCGCTGTGTCGCGGGTCGAGGACGACAAGGCGCGCACCCTGCCTTTTGGCGTCGGCGATGTCTTTGATTTGCTGGAGTTTGACGCCTCCGGCGGGATTTCTGCCGACCAGTATAATATAGCGGCTGTTTTTCAGGTCATTGTCTGGCAGGGCACCGCATGTGGCGTTAAACGCGGCGTTTCGCGCGGTAAAGCACGTAGCGCCGTGGGTAATCGTATTTGGAGAGCCGAGGGCGTGCATAAATCTGAAGGCAAGGGGTATGTTGGCCATAGGATACTGTGCCCAGAAGACCGACTGAGGGCCGTTGTCCATGATGATAAGATTAAGTTTTGTGGAGATTTCCTCAAACGCCAGCTCCCACGAGATAGGCTCGTATTTGCCTTCGGCTGTCCTTTTGAGGGGCTGTTTAATCCTGTCCGGGTTATATAGCTCCTTGATATAGGCGTGGCCGCGTGGGCAGACCGTCCCCGCGTTGTTGTATGTGCGTGGGTTGCCCTCGACTTTCCAGACACGGCCATCTTTAACATATACATAGATGCCACAGCGGTTGGCGCCGCAGCCCTGGCATTGGGTTGCAACTTTCTTTACATCTGCAGCGGCCTTTATCCCGTCAGCCGCCTCCTGAGCATTTTTCGGACCACAGGAGACTGCCCCTGCCGCAAGGCCGGAGGCAAGCGCGCTTCCGGCAGCCGCCCGAATAAACGCCCTGCGCGTTATCTTCTTGTCAAAAGACATTGTGTATTATAACATTATATCTACATACCTTAAAATGCTATTGATTTCAGCTTGCCGCGATTTCAGTTGCCGCCTTGGGGTCGGCTCCATACTTATTATCGCCTTTAGTGCCTTCTGTGCAGGCTAAGATTAAATTGTAAATAGGGATAAGCAGAAACCACCCGCTTTTCCCAACATCATGCACACGGCGAATACCGGCGGCAATCGAAGGAACGAGGACTGCAAGCTGATAGATTGATGTAAGCAGACGAAAATCCAGAATGCCTCCAACAACGCTTAGCGCAATGATTATAAGGAAATTGAAAAGAACAAACATCCAGTATTCTTTCCTTCTGGCCCTGCCGCTAAATACCGCATACTTTTTCAATACCGTTAGATACCAATTCATAGTGCCGCCTCCTGACGCATATTTTTTGAACATATCAGCAAGACGGCACTGTCGCGTACCGCCTTGCTGTGCATATGTGCTGTATAAACCCTATCTCTCTATAGGGTAGTTGGCCTTGACCCAGTCGGCTATCTTCATATCCACAGAGGTTACGTTGGTGAATCCTACATCTTGCAGCGCCTTTACTGTCAGCGCGGCCCTGCCGCCGAGTTTGCAATATACATAGAGTTTTAGAGCGGTATTGGTCTTATCTGGAAATCCGGCGATCGCCTTCCATATCTTAAATTCAGCAAGACCTCGTGGGATGTTGACGGCTCCGGGAATATGGCCGCTTGTAAACTCCTCAGGCTCTCTGGCGTCTATGATTATGGCGTCGCCCTTGTTGTCAACGATCTTCTTAAAGGCCTCCATGTCTATGAGTTTTATTTCTTTTTTAACCTTTGCCACCATCTCATCAACCTGAACTGGCCATACCCTATCTGCCACTGGCGCCTCAGCGGCACACAACATAGGAATTACGGCAAACACAAATACAACCCAAACCCCTGCAACCATCTTCTTAAGTCTCATAACTATACCCCCCTAATAAACAGATTCTATCGGGAACCCCGACATCAAGCACGCTGTGAGCAGAATGTCATCGTTGCTTATTATGCTCAGGCGACGGTATTGTAACATATGAATGCCATAAAATAGCAAATTTTCTGTGGAGTTAACTTCGTATCTTCATTAACAAACCAAAAGGAAAGGGGGAATGTCTGCTTTTCTCACCGCTTCATTATTATTTAGAAAAGCAGCTTGTTCCCTTATCTGATCCTTATGTTATAATAGAGATCAATATTAACTTATTCATAAATGGGTAAATATGAGAAGCTGAAAAGAAGGGTCCTAAGCGATCAGGTTAGTGCAAATATCGCGTTTGATGATGTATGTCTGCTATTGAAGCACTTTGGATTTGAAGAACGCGTGAGGGGCAGTCATCATATTTTCAGGAAACAGGGTATTGATGATAAAATTAATCTACAACGTGATGACAACAACCGGGCAAAGATTTACCAGGTTCGCTAGGTGAGGGCTGTTATCAGGAAATACAATTTAGAGGATTAATTGAAATGTATGAAATTGTTATTCATTGGAGTGATGAGGATTTGGTCTTTGTTGCTGAAGTGCCGGAACTTTCAGGTTGTATTGCTCATGGGAATACCTATGAAACGGCATTGTTCAACGCTCAGGAAGCTATACAATTATGGATTGATACGGCTAAGGAATTCGGCGATCATATCCCTGAGCCAAAGGGGGTAAATTTGAACACACCCCAATATATCATAATATAGAGGAAGAGGTTAAGGGCACAAGCTGCTTTCCCGTCATGCAGAGAAACTGTTGCATGGGTGTCTTCTGCTTTATTTTTCAAATGCGATTGACCTAGTGCAGTCAAGCAGATTCTTCATAAAAAAACCGCATAGACAGTTCCGCTAAAATAGGACAACGCGTTGTTCACCTTCATAGAGATGGTTGTCAACCTCTTGATTTTACAGAGTCACCATACATGACCGGCAATAATTTAGCTAAATTGATTTTCTTTGAAGCATTCATAATCTCTATCCCTGCGATTTTATCATCGGCACCCATATCAAGCACTATATCCTCAGAAATACGCGTGTTCATCAAATCCTGAACTCTATCGTCCAATCTAAGATAAAGAACATCCCCTCTGTCATTATAGGTTATACGCATTCACACCTCCCACGTGCCATAGTAAACATAGACTGTTACAGTTACTAAGGAGCACGTATGTATGAAGACATTATTGCCGCTAAACTGCTTTAACCATGCTGATTGTCAGTCATCTTACTTATGTACTTATTAGTATTATAACATTTTCGACAACTGTATAAAAGACTTCAACTCTTTTCTGTTCATAATATTTGTTCAGACGGTGCTGTCTATATGTATATACTTTAGCTTTACCTATTCTGCCATATTTTGCCGAAATAACGATACCTGTTTCTACGAAATCTCTCATTTCTAATTCCTTAGACTTACACTTAGTTGATCTTTCGTGATGGCCCTTTGCATAGTGTATCAGCGGGGACTCATTATGTATCTTATCCCACCAGTCTTTGGTCTTTCACGTTGAGGATTTATATAGTCTGGAAGAATCATATCCTTAAATACTAAATTTTTACATTTATCTAAAGATATTTTTTCTTTATGATTTGCCCTATAACCTGATAATTCTAAAGGATTGGAACCTTTTTTTACCTTGATATTACATTTGTTTCCGGTATCAATGTGATTATATTTAATTATTGCTTTTCTATAAACATCTCCACCTTGATTTATTAAATTATCTTCAGTAAATACAATTTTTTTGATATCGGCAAAAAATAACTTATCATCAGTAGCATCATCACCACATTTTACATTTATATAACGTCCATCGTCATCAGCATATGATATAGTGGCATTCTCAATAGTTGTATTATCACATGTAACATTGGTAGGATGCCGTGCCGGATCTGATGGACCTGAGGACGTACCACCAGCATAATCATCTACGAATAAGAATATTGACATGTAAACTCCAGTTAGTATAACTATTTTTATTATCAGTTTCATCTTATATTCCTCCATATCTTTAACCACCTATTATACAGTTTAATAACTTTCTATAAATTGGATTCTTTCTATCCTTAGGCTTGATTCTTTCTATCATTAATATAGAAGTAGATTTCTCACAGCTATCCACTTTTGTAATTATATCATCTCTAATATAACTAATATCGTCTGGTGTAAACTGACGTTTGTTAATTTTTGCATTAATCTTAATATGTGTTGCCAGAGAACACTCCTTATTTTTGTAAAAACAAATACGGTCATTTAACCACTGATCTAATTCTTCTGAGATTTCTGTCATTTGACCTTCGCATTCTTCAATCTTCTCCTCTATAACTGTAGTATCGTCTCTATCTATAACATTTTTAGTATTTTCACGAAAGGCTATAGCCAACGATTGAATCTTGGCATATGCTTCATATCGTTTTAGTTTAATATCTGTTATATCTTTTTTATATTTTGTAAGTTTTTCTTTCGTAATATTATCCTCATTAATTATTGGCAGGTAATAAAAAAATTCCTGCCATATAGTGTTAGTATATTGTAGAAACTGTTCATAACAGTTTCTCATTAGTTCAATCCTATTTTTTCTATATTCAAACTCCTGTTGCATCTTGGGAATTAATAGTCCGGTCAATAATGCCCCAACTAACAACAAAACAAGTCCGTTACTTGAGACGGTCATTATCTTTGCATACACAGTTGGCTTTTCCGAAGAGCTTGATTTAGCGCGAACTATTGACCGTAAAAGTACCCTTAATCGCCGAACCTCAGATATGATAATATCATGCTCTCTGTTTTCATCACTTCTTTTCAACTTAACACCTGCCTGTTAAAAAGCCATCTTACGCCTTCATCTATGATAGTGCAGGGTATCATTATATTATTAAACATGTCAACACTTTTTTAGCTAATTTCTAAAATCCTCTCATTTCAATGTCTTAATTAGGTATCAAACGCGCCGTCGAACTATGTCGTTTTTCTTAACACCATCGGGGACTTCCATAAGTACGATGTCTTCGTTTCGGGAGGCGGCTATTGGAATTCCTTCGGCGTCATTAAGTCCTTTTATTATAAATGAGCCGTTATGCGCTGCCGATGAGAGAAATACTACCTCGTCGCCGATAGCCAAATTGCCTTTGAGAAGCACCGTTGCCATGCGGTCTGAGACGCCCTTGATGACTCCTGCGATTACGTAATCGGCTGGCGCGTGGGTTTCGTCATAACTGTAATCTGCGTCAGGGTGTCTGCCAAGGTACATGCCCGTCGTAAATCCACGGTTAGAGAACATCTCAAGCTCCCTGAGCCATGTGTTATTTATTTTGTAGGGAGGCGTTGATAGGGCGTCTATCGCCTCTCTGTATATCTTTGTGACGCCAGATACGTAGTTCACACCTTTTGTCCTGCCTTCAATCTTAAAGCTGTTCACACCCGCCGCGGCCAGTTTATCAAGGTGCTCTACCATGCAGAGGTCGCGCGGGCTTAAAATATACGCCCCCCTGTCGTCTTCAAATACCGGCATATACTCACCCAGGCGTTTTTCCTCCATCAACTGATAGCTCCACCTGCAGGAATTTGTGCATAACCCCTTGTTTGCCCCACGATTTGCCAGAAAACTGCTCAGATAACACCGCCCCGAATACGATATACATATAGAGCCGTGAACAAAGCACTCAAGCTCTATCGTAACCGCGTCCCTGATTTGTCGTATTTCGTCAATTGATAGTTCCCGTGAAAGGACGAGCCTCTTTGCGCCGAGGCGTTGCCATGTGAGGGCCGAGCGATAGTTCGTTATATTTGCCTGCGTGCTGATGTGTATAGGAATGTCGGGGGTGAGTGTCTTAATCATGTCGAATACGCCGATATCAGAGACTATAACGGCATCCGGGTTTAACTCTTTGAGTGCTGTGATGTGTCTTTCAATCGGGGTGATGTCGCCGTTGTGCGGGAATATGTTAATAGTTACATATGCCTTCTTACGAGCCTTGTGAACAACATCCAATGCCTCTTTGAGGGTGTCGGCAGTGAAATTTTTGGCCTTCGCGCGAAGGCTGAAATCGGTAAGTCCCAGATAGACGGCATCCGCCCCGTAGTGCAGGGCTGCGTGGAGTTTCTCCATCGTACCGGCGGGTGCCAACAGCTCCGGCAGCGATTGCCCGGATACCATAGCGTCTGATGCCAGTGCCACTGATGTCAATCGCTCTGACGTAAATGGCCCTGACGTAAATGGCCCCGGTTTATCTATGTGACGACAACCCCTACTCTTTGATTTCGGCGCTGTCGGCCAGTACTAATACGTGGTCGTTACTGACCTGGCAGTAGGCGTCTTTTACTGAAATTGTCTTTGCCACGTTACCGATTTTGTACGTTATCGGGCCGCTGTCCAATGTGGTAATAAAACCAGTGTGACCCGGTAACACCCCGAACTCCCCCAAAGTACCCGGGGCGGTAAGCTCATCCACGGTCTCTGTGAACGTAAACCCTTCGGGGGTTATTATCTCAAGCGTCAGTTTCTCGGCCAAAATAAGTCCCCTTGTCTATCTCTGCCAGCCAAGCGTTCCGGCCTTCTCTTCGGCCTCTTCGATTGTGCCTACCATGTAGAAGGCCTGCTCCGGCATATCGTCGTATTTACCATCGGCTATGGCGTTAAATCCCTTTATCGTGTCCGCAAGTTTGACATACTTGCCCTGCATACCGGTGAACTTCTCGGCAACATGAAATGGCTGACTCAGAAAGCGCTGAACCTTACGCGCCCGTGCGACGGTTATCTTATCGTCCTCTGAGAGTTCCTCCATTCCCAATATGGCAATGATGTCCTGCAGTTCCTTGTATCTCTGAAGCACCATCTGCACCTTTCTCGACGTGTTGTAGTGCTCATCACCGATTATCAACGGGTTCAGAATCCTTGATGTGGAATCCAGAGGGTCAACGGCCGGGTATATTCCAAGTTCAGATATCTTTCTTGACAGAACGACAGTGGCGTCGAGATGTGTAAAGGCCGTCGCAACGGCAGGGTCTGTAAGGTCATCGGCAGGCACGTAGATGGCCTGCATAGACGTAATCGAACCCTTCTTTGTCGTCGTGATTCGTTCTTGCAGCTCGCCCATGTCAGTGGCAAGGTTTGGCTGGTAGCCAACGGCAGAGGGCATTCTTCCCAGAAGGGCCGACACCTCAGACCCTGCAAGGGTAAACCTGAATATATTGTCTATGAACAGGAGCACGTCCTGTCCCTGCTCTCTGAAATACTCTGATGTGGTGAGGGCAGTCAGCGCCACGCGTAGCCTCGCGCCGGGGGGTTCGTTCATCTGGCCGTATATGAGGGCGGCCTTGTTAATAACCCCTGAGTCGCACATCTCATTGTAGAGGTCGTTTCCTTCCCTCGTCCTTTCGCCAACGCCGGCAAACACTGACACTCCACCGTGCACCATAGCGATATTATTTATCATCTCCATTATGACAACCGTCTTGCCAACTCCAGCGCCGCCAAACATACCAATCTTCCCGCCCCTTACGAAGGGAATCATCAGGTCGAACACCTTAACACCGGTCTCAAAGACCTGTGTCGTAGGCTCCTGCTCAACAAACGACGGGGCCTCTCTGTGGATTGACCAATGCTCTGCTGAATTTATCGGGCCTTTGTTGTCGCTTGGCTCGCCGATGACATTCATTATCCTGCCAAGGGTCTCATTGCCAACGGGTATAGATATAGGCTTGCCGGTATCCACTACGGACATACCCCTGACGAGGCCGTCAGTAGATGTCATGGCGATTGTCCTCACCATGCCGTCTCCGATATGCGACGCCGTTTCAAGGGTTAGCCTTATCGGTGGTATGTTGTGGGCGGGGTCACCGGGGGTTTCTATTTTTAGGGCATTTAATATCGCAGGGAGATCTCCTTCAAAGGCAACGTCAACGACCGCTCCTATTACCTGCGCAACTTTCCCTGTCTTCATCTATTCAGACCTCCTCTGTCAGTATTATTCAGTATTATTTTATCTGTCATTGGCTCAGTGCCTCAGCACCACCCACGATGTCCATCAGCTCCGCGGTAATTGTTGCCTGCCTGGCCTTATTGTACTGGAGCGTAAGTTTTTCCAGAAGTTCCTTCGTACTTTTGTTCGCGTTTTCCATGGCTATCATTCTGGCGGCCTCCTCCGAGACACGAGACTCTAATATCGCCCTAAATATCTGGTTTTCCACGTATTTCGGTAATAAGGCGTTTAGTATTTCGGCCTCTGAAGGCTCAAATATGAATTTATCCAAAACACCGTCATCCACGCCTCCGGCGGATTTCGGTTCAATAGGCAGCAACCTGGCCCTCTTAGGCGTTTGCAGCATCAGCGACTTGAACTCGTTATACACTATGATAAGCTCGTCTATTGATTCATTGCCATAGCTGTCAATTACCTCAGTGGCAATTTCCCTCACGTCTTCGTATTTAACAGTTTTATAGAAGTCTATGTATGTCTTTCTGACAGGCACCCCGTTGCGGTGGAAATAGTCCCTGGCCTTTTTACCGACGGCTACTATGGACAATTGAATCCCCTCGCCTCTGAGTTCCTTCATCAGCCTCGCTGTCTCTTTCAGTACGTTTGTGTTAAACGCCCCGCAGAGGCCCTTGTCCGAGGTCAACACAATCAACTCCACAACCTTTCTCTGCCTCAGATTCAAAAGCGGGTAGGCCTCCCTATCAACGGCCGACGCCATATATGAGAGCATCTCGAAGATTTTATTAGAGTATGGGCGGGCGGCAAGCATAGAGTTTTGGGCCTTTTTCAGCTTGGCCGCAGATATCATCTGCATGGCCCTGGTTATCTTGCCGGTATTATTAACCGATGTGATACGGTTTCTTATGTCTCTCAGGCTCGGCATCTATATCGCTTTGGCAAACTCGGCCTTATATTCGCTTACAGCGGCGGCCAGTTTTTTCTTCAGCTCATCGTCAAGGGCCTTTTTGTCAGTGATTTCCTTCAGGAGATTGGCCATTTTAGCCCTTGCAAACGTCAACAGGCCCTTCTCAAACTCCACCACCTTTTCAACTGGCAGGTCATCAAGAAACCCCTCGCTTCCCGTGAACAGGACAAGCACCTGCTCACCAATCGCCATTGGCACATACTGTGACTGTTTGAGCACCTCTACCATGCGCTTGCCGCGTGAGATCATGGCCAACGTGGACTTATCCAGATCAGAGCCAAACTGCGCAAACGCGGCAAGTTCTCTGAACTGGGCAAGGCTCAGGCGCAGCGTACCGGCGACCTGTTTCATGGCCTTCGTCTGCGCGGCGCTACCGACACGGCTTACCGAAAGACCGACGTTTATGGCCGGCCTTATACCCGCGTAAAATAAATCAGGCTCAAGGTATATCTGGCCGTCGGTTATTGATATAACATTTGTTGGTATATATGCGGAGACATCGCCCGCCTGTGTTTCGATAATGGGAAGGGCAGTCAATGAACCGCCTCCCTTTTCCTTTGACATCTTAGACGCCCTTTCAAGCAGTCTTGAGTGAAGAAAAAATACGTCGCCAGGATATGCCTCACGTCCGGGCGGACGCCTGAGCAGGAGGGACAACTGCCTGTATGCCACCGCCTGCTTGCTTAAATCGTCATATACTATGAGGGCGTGTTTGCCTGAGTCCCTGAAGAACTCTCCCATTGCGCAGCCGGTGTATGGGGCAAGGTACTGCAGCGGAGCCGGTTCACTGGCCGATGTGCACACCACTATTGTATGGGCCATTGCGCCGTGCTCTTCAAGTGTCTTTACGACGCGCACCACGTTTGAGAGTTTTTGTCCTACGGCCACGTATATGCAAAACACATCGCCGCCCTTTTGATTAATTATGGCATCAATACCGACGGCGGTCTTACCCGTCTGGCGGTCGCCGATTATTAATTCTCTTTGTCCCCTGCCGATAGGAACCATGCTATCTATGGCCTTCAGGCCGGTTTGCAGAGGTTCGCTTACCGGTTGCCTGTCAACGATGCCGGGGGCGATTATGTCAACCTTTCTGCTGTGGGGCGTGACTATCGGTCCTTTGCCGTCTATCGGCATACCGATTGCGTTTACTACCCTGCCAAGCAGGGCATCTCCAACGGGGACTTCCATAATCCTTCCGGTACGTTTGACAATATCCTTCTCTCTGATAAGCTCAGACTCACCGAACAGCACCGCACCGACGGCGTCCTCCTCAAGGTTCAGCGCCATGCCGACAACGTCGTTGGGAAATTCCAGCAGCTCGCCCGACATTACATTATCAAGGCCGTATATCTTGGCAATTCCATCGCCGACGCTCAGAACCGTACCGATTTCGCTTACGTCTATCTTCTCATCGAAACCGTGTATGCCCTTTTTGATCAAATCACATATTTCTTCGGACTTTATTTCTACCTTCGTTTCCATTGCTTCACTCCTTTGTGAGCGCCTCTTTTAAAAGCCTCAATTGGCCCTTTATACTGTTATCTATGACCAAATTTCCCACTTTGGCTATTAGTCCGCCTATTAGGGTTGGGTCTATTATGTTGTCTATGGTTACGTCTCTATTGAGGCGGGCACTCAGGGCCTGTCTCAGCTCCTCTGCCTGTTTGTCTGTCAGTGCTATGGGGGAAACTACGACGGCATTTGCCGTTTTCATCCCGTCCCGATAGAGGGCCGCCAGTATCGTTATAATCTGTGAGAGGCCTTTTATTGCCCTCGACCTTATCAGGGTTGCCACGAATCTCCTCGTCATGTCCTGCAGGGCAAGCCCACCGGCTATAGTTCCCAGGGCGTTCATCCTGTCCTCGTCATTAAAGAACGGGTTTATAAATATGCCGGTTATATGTTTTTTCCCGCACACGAGCTGATTGACGGCTGTTAATTCGTTTATGACTGCCTCAAGCTTGTCAATGCTCACTGAGGCATACAGTGATTTGGCGTATCTTACCGCTAATTTACCGCTTATTTTCAATTTATCGCATCCATTTTTTGGCCTATTTTTACGATTGAATCACCTATGAGCTTACCAGCTATGTCGTCGTTCATAGACTTCCTGATTTTGTCTGCCGCCAGCTCTACGGCCGCCTCCGCGGCCTTTTGTCTTATCATATCTCTGGCCTTTTTCAGTTCATAGTCTATGTTTTCCCCTGTGAGCCGTGCTATGGCGGCGCTGGCCGCTTTGCCTTCGGCGATGAGATACTCGCGGTCTGCCTCTGCCGCGGAGGTTGCCGCCTCTATTATCTTTTTTATCTCCTCGTCTTTGAGCTTCAACTGCTGCTCTATCTCACTGAGTGCCCTCTCAGCAAGTGTTTTGGCCTCGCGTGCCTCGTTCAGGGCATTTTCAAGCAACTCTGTCCTTTGTTTAAAATACTCAATGATCGGTTTTTTCAGGAAAAAACCCAAGACCCCGACTAAAATAAGGAAATTCACGACAAGCCAGAACCACTCCTTCAAGTGCGACCCGTGCTGAGCGCCCTCCTCTGCAGCCTCTGAGGCCCCGGAGGCATAGACCAGCCCCGACGGAAGCACCACCTGTAAGGCCGCCGCCACAAGGACTACCGCCACCGCCGCGATTATAAACGCTCTAGTTGTTTTTGACATACCCATGTGTAAGTTTCCCGACAATCTCATCAGCATATCCTTCTATATCGCCCTTCAGGGCGGCGGTTGTCTTTTCCACTTCTTTGGAAATCTCCGAGAGGGCGCCGTTGAGCCTCTTCATGGCCTCTTCATGGCTCCTGGCTACAAGGGCGTGTTGTGTGTCAAGGCCTTCCTGTCTTATTTTTGTGTATATCTCTTTTGCCTTTATCTGTGCCGCCGCCAGTTCGCTCTTAAGCTGCTGGAGGGCCTTTTCTTTTTTATCGGTGAGTGATTTGGCCTCGTTTAGGGAGTCGTTTCTGATCTTCTGCCGCTCCTTAATCATCCCAAGCAGGGGCTTAAACAGGAGTGAGTTCAATAACACAAGCAGGACTAAAAAGTTGATAACGAGGACAGAAAACCAAAGGCCGCTAAACTCTACCATAACCGCACTGCCCCGAAAGCCTCATTTTCAACACAAACAGCCAAAACGCAAACAGTCAAAACACAAACAGCCAACGGCATAACCAACATCTCCTCTTATATACAAGCCCGGATTCGTTCACTCAGACGCACTGAACAGGTAACACTACCACAACAAAAAATTGCTTGTCAAGATAAATCTGCGCTGGTTGCAAAAAAAAATGCCTGATTGTCCGACAAATGTAATTAGTAGAGCGGCCAAAGGTTCGCGCATACAATCTGAAAAAGCGAACCCACACCAACGACGACATCACTGGCCTGCGGTGCAACTATAAAATCGCGGCAATCGGCATTTACATGGTGAACTTCTTGTCAATATTGACATAAATATCACTATATGCTATAGTTGAGTAAATGGTAGTAGTTGAGTAAGTGGTATTAGTTGAGTAGATGACATTAACGAACGTTCAATGCGCCTCATGTTTTACAAAGTGCCTGAGGTTTTATAAAACCTAAAATATTGGAGAAAGAACATGGTGAAGAAAACTATGGCAAAGAAACCTGCCACTGTTGCAAATCAGCCCGGCATGGGCGCCATCCCTAATGCAAAAGGGGTAACATTTCGCGTATGGGCTCCCCATGCGGAAAAGGTTTATGTAACCGGCAGCTTCAATGGCTGGAATGAAACCTCAATGCCTCTGATGAGTGAGCCTGACGGTAAATGGTCAACTGAGGTGCCGGGCGCGAAGGTCGGCGATGAGTACAAATACATGATTCACGCCCCTGCTGATTGGAATCTTGCTCCGATGTCCCGCATAGACCCTTATGCCAGAAAAGTGACGAATTCAGTGGGTAACGGCGTTATCTACGACACGAAGGCATTTGATTGGGGTAGTGATGACTTCCAAATAGCCTCATGGAATGAGCTTGTCATTTACGAGATGCACATCGGCACTTTTAACGTGAAGGAAAAGGGGCATCCGGGCACGTTTGACAGCGCCGCCGAAAAACTACCGTACCTTAAAAAACTTGGTATTAATGCCATTGAAGTGCTGCCGATAATGCAGTTTCCGGGCGATTTTTCGTGGGGATACAATCCATGCCATCCTTTTGCCATCGAGAGCATGTACGGTGGACCGGACGCCTTTAAGTCTCTTGTTAAAGCGGCCCATGAGCATGGGGTCGCTGTCATCGTGGATATTGTTTATAACCACTTTGGTCCAAGCGACCTTGATCTGTGGCAGTTTGACGGTTGGAGCGAAAATGAGAAGGGGGGAATTTATTTTTACAACGACCGGCGCTCGCAAACGCCCTGGGGCGAGACGCGTCCCGATTTTGGGCGGGGCGAGGTGCGCCAGTACCTGCGTGATAATGCCTTGATGTGGTTGGAGGATTGCCATGCCGACGGCATACGCATGGACTCCATAGTTTATATGAATAGCATTGACGGTATTTCCAATGACATTCCCAATGGCTGGAGTTTGATGCAGTGGATAAACGAGGAAATCCACAGACTGTTCCCCGGCAAGATATGTATCGCAGAAGATATGCATAATAACGAATGGGTTACAAAAGACACTGGAGCGGGCGGTGCGGGTTTCGATGCACAGTGGGACGCCGGATTTGTCCACTTTATTCGACAGGCCGTAATTATTCTTGACGATGCCTCACGCGACCTCAGCGCTGTCAGCAGGGTTATCCAGCATCGCTTTGAGGAGGATGCCTTCACGCGGGTCATTTATACCGAGTCACATGACGAAGTTGCTAACGGCAAGGAGCGCGTGCCCGAAGAGATATGGCCGGGGAAAGTGGATAGCTGGTTTTCCAAGAAACGCTCCACATTGGGCGGCGCTATTGTGTTGACTTCGCCCGGCATACCGATGATTTTTGAGGGACAGGAGTTGCTGGAAGACCGCTGGTTTCAGGATAATGTCCCGATTGACTGGTCCAGGGTCAAGGACGAACGCGGCATTCTCGGAATGTACCGCGACATGATCGCCCTGCGGCGCAATCTGTCAGGTGTGACAAGGGGATTGTGCGGGCAAAACGTCCATCTCTTTCATTTTGACGATGGGGCCAAGCTCATCGCCTTTCATCGCTGGGACCAACAAGGCCCGACCGACAGCGTAGTTGTGGCAGTGAATATGACAAATCAAGGCCGGTATGATTATGTTATAGGTTTTCCGCAGGCCGGATTGTGGAAAGTGCGGTTTAATAGTGACTCCAATAGCTACGACCAGGATTTTGCAAATCATCCAACTCCCAATGTTGATGCCTACGAGGAGGCAACCGACGGTCTGCCCTGCTCCGGTAAGATAAGCATAGGGCCATACACGGTGTTGATTTTTTCACAGGATAAATAGACATAACAGATACACAGGAGGCAGGCAAGTATCAAGAGGCAGGCAAGTATGATGATGTGAGGTCTGTGATGTTGATGGACTGTGTTGCCTGCCTCTTGTGCGTTCAAAACTTATGCGTTAATAGAAGTATGAAGATTCCTGTCAGAATCGAATCATCCTGAACAACTGAATCACCCTGAACAACTGAATCACCCTGACAACCTAAATCTGTCATTCCTGCGAAAGCAGGAATCCAGTTTTTGCTGATAATAGTTAAACACAAAAGCACTTCTATATATTTATTAATGTGTTTGCATGAGATTTGAATCTATTTTCTTTAGAACTGGATTCCTGCTTTCGCAGGAATGACAGACTTGTTTATACTACTCAGTTGCCTGCAACTTAGTATCCTGCGGCCAATGTCTCTTCGACTATGGAGTCAGATACCATAATGTGGACTGAATTCCTATTTCAACGCAGGACATTAATTTTTAAACCATTTAAAATCAATGACTTACGGAATAATTTTTCTGGCATGAAAATTGCTCTATAGTATGGGTGTAAATTTTACCACGATTAAGAGGAGTTAAAGATGAAAAACAAACTTGTATCTCTGCTGATGACTGCCGCGTTGATTGTTCTGCTGACTGCCGTAAATGCTTACTGTGGACAACCTCCAATAAAAATCGGAATTACGCAGATAGCGACAAACCCCGGTATTGACGCAATCAGGGACGGTTTTCTCTCTCAGATGAAAAAAATGGGGTACGAAGAGAACGTCAACGTCAAATACATACAGACAAACGCGCAGGGGGATAACTCTGCGGCCCAGAGCATTGCAAAGAGTTTCGTGAATGAGAAAGTTGATTTGATTTTTTCGATAACAACGCCTTCAAGCCAAATGTGTGCCCAAGCCATTAAAGGCACAACCATCCCGCTTATATTCGGCGCGGTGACTGACCCCGTGGCGGCAGGGTTAGTGAAGTCGTTGGATAAACCGGAGTTCAACATTACCGGTACGAGCGATAAGTGGCCGATTGAGGCACAGTTCGACCTCCTGTTGAGATTAGTCCCCGGCGTCAAGACCGTCGGTATCATACATAACCCCGGTGAGACCAATTCGGAATCCAATATGAAAGAGGTGGAGGCCGTTTGCGCGAAAAAGAATCTGAAGACAGTGCGCGTTGCCGTTTCCAACACCAGCGAAGTCTATTCGGCGGCAGGGTCGTTAGTGGGACGGTGTGACGCGATATATGTTCCTGCGGACAACACGGTTATCTCCGCGATGGAATCGGTTGTGAAAGTCTCGGAGAAAAACAAAATCCCCTTGCTTCCGGGTGTTTCGTCCGGTGTTGCAACAGGTGGATTCGGGACAATCGGCCCAGATTATTTTGATATAGGCGTCGAATCGGCAAAACTGGCCGATATGGTCATAAAAGGAAAAAACGCGGGCGATATTCCAGTTGCCACGGCAAAAAAGTATGAACTTTTTTTTAATATAAAATCGGCCAAGTTAACCGGCGTTACCATACCCGACGAACTGCTTGAGAAGGCGGCGAAGGTTTATGGTGATATTGAACCGGCAAAAGCTGCAACCAAGAAAAGCAGACGGAAATATAAAAAGGCGGACGAAAAAAAGGATTAGGCATACTCCATGACATTTCTAACTGAACTTTCGCACAGGGGAATAATGAATTTACCCTTATTAAGTCCGTCATTCCGGCTTGTCTGGAATCGTGTTTGGCTTGAGAATGTGTAGAGACAGATTCTGGACAAGCCGGAATGACGGCAAGACGAGCCGGGTGGAGACATTTTTCTTGTCGCGGAGTGAGAGAAATAGGATAAAATAGAATTGATTATATCATTATTAGACATATCGTTACAGCAGTGTTTTCTATATTCGATCGCGGTGTATGGGATAGTGGTCTCGTTTCGCATGATGAACTTCCCTGACCTTACGGTTGACGGCAGTTTCACTTTGGGAGGGGCGGTGCTATCCTCTATGATAACGGCAAACTACCCGCCCCTGATTGCCCTTCCTTTGGTTGCGGTGGCGGGATTTGCCGCAGGCAGTGCGACGGTGTTCTTAAACCGGAAACTTGGCATAAGCAAGATTCTCTCAGGGATTTTAATTATGATGGTCTTATATTCCATCAATCTGCGTATTATGGGAAAGGCGAATATTTCACTGTTACGGCTGCCGACATTGTTCTCCGCATATGATACCGACGATGCGCTTAAGGTGTTGATATTTGGCGGTATATCGGTCGTTTTCTTAATATGCCTCGCGTATCTGTCTATGACCCGATTAGGGCTGTTTATAAGGGCAACTGGAGATAATGAGTTCATGGTTCAAACGCAGGGGGTAAACACTGATTGGTTGTTTTATACAGGCATAGGCGTGTCTAATGCGCTGGTGGCTCTGTCGGGGGCGTTTGTGGTTCAAAATCAAGGATTTGCGGACGTCAATATGGGAATAGGATTAATAATTACGGCCCTTGCGGCGCTTATCATAGGCGAGAGTTTTATAGCGGCCCTTGTATCTATAAAGAAATTTGTATTCAGTAAAAAAACGATAGACATATTTTCTAATACAAAAATATCGCTCCTGCCGTGGAGTACGATTTCGGAATTGTTTTCCGCGCTGACGGGGGCGTTTCTTTATTTCCTGATCATCTCAATATGTCTGAGGCTTGGCCTTGCCCCGACTGATTTAAAGCTGGCAACGGGGATTTTAGTAATACTTGGAATATCGGTCAGGTTAAGAGGGCCAATGGTAGAGACATATGTAAGGGGAAGGCTATGAGCGCCCCATACGCGATAGAAGCAAGAAATCTCAAGGTAGTCTATAACGAGGGAACTCCCAACGAGGTGGTTGCTCTGGATGATGTGTGCCTAAGTGTTCCTACCGGTCAGATAATAATCCTGACCGGTGGAAATGGAAGCGGCAAAAGTACGCTTGTGAAGGCGATTGCCGGTATGGCGCCGGTTAAATCCGGCAGCGTGTTCATCCACGGCAGGGATGTTACTGGTTGGCCAGCGTATCAAAGGGCAAAACATATAGGGTTTGTTCATCAGGACCCGATGCTTGGAACGTGTCCAAACCTTACGGTTCACGAAAACTTTCAGATATCGTTAGAGAAACCCTGGTGGTGGCCGACGCCGTATCCTCTTTCGTTAACGAAGGGCCAGTTGGATTCCATAAATAAAATAGGCCTGCCGCTGGCCGAGAAAAAGACGACGCAGTTGAGTATGCTCTCCGGCGGCCAACGTCAATCAATAGCGCTATGTCTCGCGCTAAGAAAAGGTTCTATTTTATTATTAGACGAATTTACCTCCGCCCTCGACGAACAAACAAAAAAAGCCGTACTTCTATATGCCCTGTCAGAGGCGAAGACAATGAAGGCAACCGTAATAATGATTACACACGACTTAGCGATGGCAAAGGAATTGGGGAAGGAATTAGGGAATGTTGTTTTAACTATGGATAAGGGAAGGTTCAAAGAAGCAACCGCTACAAAAGAAATATCCGATGGAATATTTCGATTATATTAGGGGAGGATGTTATGGGAAATGATGGGAATAAGTCAGAGGAAGGCAGGGTAAAAGGGCTATTAGTGTTTTTTTATGATGAAATAAAAAAGTATTATCTTAAATTAATTATTTCACTTATTGCGTTATCTTTTGTTTTTATTTTTATGTTTACTTCTAAATCATCTGATAAATCATTCATAGATAGAGCTATTGAAATATGGACAGGGGGTTATTACATATTAATAGCTTTTGTCGCTTGCATATTCTCATATGTTTATCAATTTATGACAGATGTGAAAATATCAATAGGTAAATTAGAAGGAAGATTTGATGCACACGCTAATACAATCGATGGCAAAGTGAAACAACAATTAAGTGAGAGTCTTAATAAGGCAAGAATAGTTATTCAGATGAGTGTTGAACCACTCAACACAATTCATGTTGAGAAGATAAGAGATATTTTGAATTTATTGGAAGAAAATGAACAGGTGAATAGAATTTATGCTATTGACAACACAAGTCCTAATCTATGGTGGACTAATTCGATGCTTGGTTATCTTGCTTGTCAGGCAAAATGGTTTTCTCGTAAAAAAGATAATAAAAAAGATAATGTAAAAGATAATGAAGTTCACAGATTTTTTGTGATGTGTGAAGGTGAAATGCAAAAAGTAGAAGGGAAAAAAATAATCCAAATACATCATCTCATGGGATTTGAAACATACATAATTCTTAAAGAGTTTTATAATGAGCTTATTTACAAGTATTATAAGGATTTGACTGATACAGGTATTTATGATCTTGGAGAACAAATTTATAATAGAGAACTACTAATATGGAATGACTCTATAGCTAATTCTGTAAATCTTGACCATGACTGTATATATGGATATCATAGTTACTGGGATATTGATTTGACACAAGAAGATAGGAATAGTATGATAAAAGGAATAGATGTATGCGATGAAGATGAACCATTCAAGGATGATTCACTAAGAATAGAACTGCTCAAAGAGCATCCATATGAAACTGATTGCAAAGGTAAATCTAATAAAATTGTTAGTCATTATATGAGCATTCTTAATATTTTAATGGATTGTAGAAAACGATGTGAAAATATAGAGCATGTAGCGCATAAAGTTAAAGATACGTCTGATGTCGTTCATATACCAGCAGATACACCAATTAAGATAGGTACTATTTCAGATATTATTCCCAAGCTCCGATATAGAAATTTGCACCTATTGATAAAAGGGTTTTTGAAA
>NZ_JBJUSG010000021.1:0-32631 GCF_046044395.1 Candidatus Magnetominusculus dajiuhuensis
CTTTAGGACATTTCTACTTTGGTAGAATAGGACATTTCTATTTTGGTATTACACCCCCCCAGCTCTCAAATTGTTAGCTATCAAATAATACTTCGCGACATATCTCTCTTAGAAAAAATTGTCACCCTGTCAAATTACTCAATCGCTGGTGTTGAGGTGGCACGAGATTAGTCTGCCGTGGCGCCGTTGCATCTGCGGTGGGGTGGTCGCGCAGGGGGCAAATCTTTTTGGGCATCTTGGGTGGAATGGGCAACCCTCCGGGATTTCTATCGGGCTTGGCGGCTCCGGCGCAGGGTCTTCCGGTTGACCGGGTCTCCGGTTTGATTTAGTGCCGATTATCTTTGGTACTGATTCTATAAGCATTTGCGTATATGGGTGCATCGGATTAGAAAATAACTCCTCAGTTTCCCCTGTCTCTACTATCCTGCCAAGGTACATTACCGCGATTGTGTCGCTAAAATACTGCACCACGCTTAAATCATGGCTTATAAATAAAAACGACAGGCCGATGTCCTCTTTTATGCGTATCAGGAGATTCAGTATCTGCGCCTGTATTGATACGTCAAGCGACGACAGAGGCTCATCTGCCACTACCAGCTCAGGCCCAAGCATCAGCGCCCTCGCTATACATATCCTCTGCCTCTGCCCCCCGCTGAACTCATGCGGATATCGCTCCATTACGTCAGCGTCCAGCCCTACCCGCTCCAACATCGTCCTCACGCGCTCCCTGAACTGTGATTTCGGTACCGTCCTGTGTATCTTCAACGGCTCTGACAGGGCACCATATACCTTAATCCTCGGATTCAACGACGCAAAAGGGTCCTGGAATATTATCTGCACCGACCGCCTGTACGCCTTCAGCCCATCCCCCTTCAAGGTCAGAACGTCCGTTCCCTTAAACAGCACATCCCCCTCCTGCGGCTCAATAAGCCTCAACAGAAGACGCGCTACCGTTGATTTCCCAGACCCGCTCTCCCCTACTATCGCAAAAACCTTGTTCTGTTCTATCGTAAAATCTACGCCATCCACCGCCCTCACCTCATGAGGTTTCGACAAGAAACCGCTTCTCATCTGGAAATATTTCTTGAGTGCACGAACTTCCATCAGGCTCATATCGTACCCGGACTGGCGTTAGCGTTTAAGATACAACGGTTGAAATGGCCTTTTTCTATTTCCACAAGCTCCGGTTCGGCCTCTTTACACCGAGGCTCTACAAAGCCGCAACGATCTGAAAACTTGCACCCAATGGGTAGTCTGTCAGGCCTGGGAACAAACCCCGGTATGGGAACAAGCGGTATGTGCCTTCCCTTGGGGATGGAGTTCAGCAGTCCAATCGTGTAAGGGTGCACAGGGTGTTTAAACAGTGTTGCAGTGTCGGCGCTCTCCATAATCCTGCCCGCGTACATTATGGCGACACGTCCGGCATTTTCAGACACCAACCCCAAATCATGGGTTATCAGCACCACCGACATGTTAAACTTTTCCTGAATCCCGCGAAGGAGTTTTAGTACCTGTGCCGCAATGGTAACGTCAAGGGCAGTCGTAGGCTCATCGGCCAGCACAAGGGCAGGGTTACAGGCAATGGCCATCGCTATCATAACGCGCTGCCTCATGCCGCCTGACATCTGATGCGGATAGTCCCTTATACGCAGCGTTGGCGACGGGATTTTTACATCCGCAAGCAGCTCGGCAGCCCTGGCCATAGCGTCGCTTTTTGACATCCCCCTATGAACCATCAACACCTCGGCTATCTGATAACCCACCGTAAGCACAGGATTAAGCGACGTCATAGGCTCCTGAAATATCATAGACATCTTGTTTCCACGCAATCCGCGCTGCTGCTCCGCCGTAAGGGCAGAGAGCCTCTGTCCTTCAAAATATATTGCCCCTTCGTAATACGCATTTTGTGGGAGTATCCCCATGACAGCCGCCGCCGTCACACTCTTGCCACAGCCGCTTTCACCTACGACGCCAACAATCTCCCCCTTCTGAACATCAAAGGAAATTGTGTTCACTACCTTGAGGTCTCCCCCCTGTCTCTTAAAATATATGCTCACGTTATCCACACTGAGAAGTGTGCCTTCGCTCATCATAGTTCAAATATATCCTTTATGTGTTCAATTTTATCAACCGGGCGCCACGTTGCCCCAAGCCTTATGCCTATGAGGTCAAACCGCACGGCCACATTGCCGCCACATCCCTTCAGATATAACCTCGCGGCATTGATTATCTTCCTTTTCTTTTTGTAATCAATCGCCTCACAAGGCTCTCCGAACTCGCCAGAGGTTCTTGTCTTGACCTCCACGAAAACCAACTGCCCACCGTCCATCGCTATTATATCTATTTCTCCGAGAGGGTTCCTGTAGCACCTCCGCAGTATTACATAGCCGCCCTTTTTCAGATAACGCGCGGCCAGCCATTCGCCGTATTTACCGGCAACGAGTGTTTTTATCATACAGCCAATCCGGATTTAATGTAAAGGGCTGATGTTTTGCTCATCTATGGATTATAAAGATTTTGAAAAAATACTTCAATATTTGACACGTTTATTTTTTTAATTTATACTAAAAAGGCGGTGGAAGACGTATATTATATGGCTCACGAAAGGAGCGATGCTTAGGATAGCGGTTGTGGACGGGCAAGGCGGTGGAATCGGCAGTGTGATAGTAAAGCGGCTGCGGGACGATTTTGGCGACGAGCTGGAGATAATCGCGCTGGGTACGAACTCGTCAGCTACCACCTCTATGCTCAGGGCAAGGGCAAACAAGGGCGCAACGGGCGAAAACGCCATTGTGGTAAACGTCAGTAAGGTAGATGTTGTCCTTGGCCCGATAAGTATCATCATGGCCGATTCCATGATGGGGGAGTTGACGCCCCCGATGGCACGCTCCATTGCCTGCGCGAAGGCAAAGAAGCTCCTCCTGCCGTTGAATCAGGAGGGCCTGGAGGTCATTGGCGTGGCCAGAGAACCGCTGCCGCATTTGGTTGACAGCCTTATTGAGAGGATCAGATTATTGTGTAAGGAGGTAAAAGATGTGTGAAGCAAACGTATATATAGATGAGCGTGACGGCAAGGGTGAAGTCCTTTATTTAGAAAACGTTGACGTTATACGTCCGGAGGATGGAAAGCTGTTCATCAAAAATCTGTTCGGCGAGCAAAAGTTTTTTGATGGGCAAATAAAAGAGATCTCACTCATAAAGCACAGAATCGTACTCACAAGAAAATGAACTCACGGGGACAAGAGTGGATATAATAGAACAGCTCAGGTGGCAGGACATACTGGACATACTCCTTGTGTGGCTGGTACTTTACAGGGTACTGTTGCTGATACGGGGGACGCGCGCCGTTGAGATGCTCATAGGAATCGGGGTGCTTCTGGCGATGTCGCTGGCTGCCAGCTATCTTAAGATATACACAATAGACTGGCTGATACAGAGCTTTTGGGCATACATAGTCATAGCGGTAATAGTGTTGTTCCAACCGGAGATAAGGCGGGCGCTGGCGCATATGGGAAAGTCCCCGTTTTTCCGGCCCACATCGGCTGAGGAGCTGAAATCCCTTGACGAAATCGTAAAATCCGCCGCGTCCCTTTCGGCCAGAAAAATCGGTGCCCTGATAATCCTTGAGCGGGATACGTCTCTGAAAGACTATATCGAAATCGGAACCTATCTCGACGCGCGTGTTACGAGGGAACTGCTGCTCAGCATATTTCATCCCACATCTCCGATTCACGACGGTGCCGTTGTCATAAGCGGCAACAAGATAGTCGCGGCGGGGTGTTTTTTGCCGATTACATTCAGACCAGACATAGACAGGCTCCTCGGCACCAGACACCGCGCAGCCCTTGCCATAACCGAGGAGACGGACGCCGTAGTGGTAATCGTATCAGAGGAGACGGGAACTATATCAACAGCCATTGCCGGTGAGATTGAAAAGAGACCCGATATGGCCCATTTGAGAAACATATTGACCGACATATTTGCAGCACATGGGGAAAAACACAAATGAAGAAATTTTTCACAGAAAATACTGACCTCAAGCTGATTACCCTCGTTATTTCCCTGATTCTGTGGTTTATTGTCACACTCAAGGGACAGTCTGAGGTAATAATGGAGCTTCCCGTCGAATATAAAAACATCCCCAAAGGCGTCGAAATAACCAAGACCAGCGCCAGATTTGTCAATGTCTCCATAAAGGGGCAAGAGAGAATCGTAAAGAATCTCCTGCCAAAGGATATAAATGTATTTGTTGATCTGTCAAAGGTAAAGCGAGGCGAGACGATGTTTTATTTCACGAAGGACAACGTTAAATTGCCCCCATCAGTGACGCTGGCCAAGATTAATCCGTCCAATATTACAGTGCACACGGAGGAGGTCTTTACCATGTCGCTGCCGGTAAAACCTATAACAAAGGGCGAGCCGAAAAAAGGCTTTGCCATTATTGATGTAACGGCCATACCGGAGGAAATCACCGTAGAGGGTTCGCGCAAGGCACTAAATAAATTAGAATATATCGAAACCGAGCCTGTAGATGTTAAAGACGCGGACGCGGCCTTTGAGAAAACCGTCCGGCTTGTACTAAAGGATAAAACTTTAACCTATCAAAACAACGCCGTGAAGGTTAAAATAACAATAGCGGCGCAGATAATAACAGGAGCTAAGAAATGAAACTTTTCGGCACAGACGGCATAAGAGGGGCGGTAAACACATATCCCATCACTCCGGAGATGGTTGTCAGAGTGGGGATGGCCATAGGCAGGATACTGCATAAGAAACACGGCAAAAATATGATACTAATAGGAAAGGACACGAGGCTTTCAGGATATATACTGGAGAGCGCCCTGACTTCGGGTATATGTTCAATGGGTATGAATGTGACGCTGGTAGGCCCGCTGCCAACGCCCGGTATTGCGTATCTGACAAAATCGCTCAGGTTTGACACCGGCATCGTCATCTCTGCCTCACACAACCCCTATCAGGACAACGGCATTAAGATATTCAGCGCCGAGGGATTTAAACTCCAGGACTCGCTTGAGGAGGAGATTGAGAGCCTTGTACTTAGTGATAAATTCACTATGGCAAACCGCCCCGGAAATCAAATCGGAAAGGCCTACAGGCTTGAAGACGCAACGGCCAGATACATAGAATACGTGAAATCTACCATTCCCAGAGAGGCGATATTCGACGGCTTAAAGGTAGTTGTTGACTCAGCAAACGGCGCTGCATACAAGGTCACCCCCACACTCCTTGCCGAACTCGGCGCTCATGTCATCAGCATACACGATAAACCCGACGGCAAAAACATAAACGCAAAGTGCGGCTCCCTGCATATAGACAGACTCGCCGAATATGTCGTAAAACACCACGCCCACATAGGCGTTGCCCACGATGGCGACGCTGACAGGACACTTTTCTGCGACGAGCACGGCAAGATCGTTGATGGCGACCTGATAATGGCCCTATGGGCAAAGGAACTCAAGGCAGAGGGAAAACTCAAAAACGACACCGTAGTGTCAACCATCATGAGCAACCTCGGGCTTGAGCACTACCTGCAAAAACACGGCATTAAATTTCTGCGCACCCAGGTAGGAGACAGGTTCGTAGTGGAAAAAATGCTTGAGACCGGCTGCAATTTCGGCGGTGAGCAGTCAGGACACATCATCATGCTGCAACTAAACACCACAGGTGACGGGCCTATATCAGCCGTCCAGGTACTAAATATCGTAAATAAATCAAAGAAGCCCCTGTCTGAGCTGGTCAAAGACGTAACGCTCTACCCGCAGGTGCTGATAAACGTAAAGACAGCGGTCAAAAAGCCGATTAAAGAATGCCCTGACGTGCTGGCGGCCATCGCCGCGGCGGAAAAACAACTCGAAGGCACTGGCAGGGTACTGGTACGTCCGTCTGGAACTGAGCCTAAAATCAGGGTCATGCTTGAAGGCACAGACCTGGAGCAAATACAGCAATTAGGCGAAGCTATAGCGCAGGCGGTCAGACGAGCCATGTCCTGAGATGTATCCGACATGTGGCTATTTCTGTCTTTTATTTGCGGGGTCACGCTCTTTTATGGCAAGCTGTATTTTCCGGTGTGCGCGGCCCTTGCGGCCATCTGCATACTGGTTTTATTTCTAATAAAGAGGGGGTTGCCGCTTCAACTGTTTATTGTTTTTTCTGTTGGGTTTTTCTATGCGTGGCTGCGATATGAGCCAGTTGAACTAAACTCAAAACCACCTCCCGATGAGTTAATCGTAACCGGGGTATTTACCTCACTGCCTGTAAAAGTCGAACATCAGCCATTCAGACCCGCCGTAGGCCCGTCGTTCCAGCAAGATTTTGAGGTTATAAACCCGTATCCCGGGGGTTTATTCAAAAATCCCATCTCTATTTTCTATATGCGTCCAATGGGGTTTATGCCGGGGACAGAGGCCACGCTATTAGCGCGTATGAAGTTATACAGGCCTGCTCAGATACCCGGCAGCTATTCGTTTGACACAAGATGGAGCGGCACTGTCAAAAAATTCTTAATGGTGAAAGAATCAGCCTCTCTGCCCTGGTTTTTCGGGAGACAGCGTCTGCGCCTTGCCAGACACTTTGACGCGGCCTTCTCTGGTGACGTCCCAAGTGTCCTGAAATCCATCATTATTGGGGATACATCCGGCATAAACGACGAGGTAAGAGAGAATTTTAGGGCAACCGGCCTTTCATACCTGTTGTGCATCTCAGGGATACACTTCGGAATGCTTATTGTCCTGATTTTTTGGATTTGCAATATCATCATCTGCCGCTTGCCTCATAATTTCCTGCTCAGAATGACAATCCGGATAAGCACAAAACAGTTGTCCGCGGTATTGACACTCCCCATAGTTACCGCGTATTTATTAATCTCAGGGATGCACGTTCCGGCCCTGCGGTCGTTTATAACGAGCGGGCTTTTTCTTGTCGGCCTTGTGCTTGGCAGAAGGGGGGATTGGAAAAACACACTGGCACTTGCCGCATGTATCATAGAGCTTCTTGACCCGGAGTCTATATTTACGGCATCTTACCAGCTTTCCTTCATGGCGTGCCTGTTTATAGGACTGGCGTCAAACCGCTACGGTTATCACTTCACAAAGGACGAAAACCGCCGCGGCATGGAGATTCCCTCTTTTTACTTCATAGACAGATTTTTCGCCTATATCAAAAAATCAGACTCTAAAATGTATACATACGTAACCCTGGCCTTGAGCTATTTAAGGGATACGCTTATCGTATCGCTGGCGGCCACGCTGGGCACAATGCCGATAATCCTCTATGCCTTCCACAGCGAATCAACCGTTGTGATGCTGGCCAATATGATAGCTGTGCCATACATGTGCCTGATAATAACGCCCATTGTACTGTTCAGCTCATTTGTATATCTCATAACCGGCGCATTTCCATTTGTGTGGATAATCGGTCTGTGTACGAAGAATCTGCTTGGCGTAATAGATTGGTTTGCCCACATTCCATATTCGTCTATAAATGTGAAGGCGTTTCCTTTTATATTTGTCATAGCCGCATACGCGATATTGATGTGTTTTTACATGGGAAAGACGCGATTATTTATCAGCACGGCGATAGTTTTTGGGTGTCTGGTTGTTTTTTATTATCTTAATTCCAACACTAATACACTTATTGTCACATTTCTTGATGTCGGACAAGGGGACAGCGCCCTTATAGAGACGCCCAACGGCAAGGCCATAGCCATAGATACCGGCAGCAACGGCAGGCAGCTTGAGGGATACCTCAGATACAGGGGAAAAAACACCCTCGACGCCATGATATTAAGCCACGGCGACAGTGACCACATCGGCGGGCTGCCGAATATCCTTAGGAAATTTGACACAACATACCTGATAGACAATGGCATGATTGCCCATAAAAGACAAGACATACGGTTCCTGCGAGGAAGACACATCGTCCTGAAACGCGGCGACATCCTCAGCATAGACAACGTAACGCTCTTGGTCCTTCACCCGCCTGAGGACTTAGGCGGCCTCGGACTGATAAATAAAAGGACGAACAACAACACATCCCTCGTCGTCAAAGTTACGGGGGCGCATACGTCGTTTCTATTCACAGGGGATTTAGAAACAGAGGGTGAAGATGTCATCATAGGGTTAAAAGAGAAACTGCGCTCAGATGTCCTGAAGGTATCGCACCACGGCAGCCGGAGGGCGACATCGGAGGAGTTTGTCTCCTACCTGCACCCGTCGCTTGCGGTAATAAGCGCGGGCAGAGACAACCACTTCGGCCACCCAACTAAGGAGGTCTTATACAATCTAAGGGCAATTCCCACATACAGAACAGACCGCCAGGGGGCCATACTCGTGAGAGAAACCCCGCGGGGGTTTAAAGTGAAAACCCAATTTGACTATGAATTAATAAAAACCACGCAATTCGAAGAAGAGCTGAAAAATATCAGGAGAGTTATCTCGGTGTGGTAAAATGTCGATTCCTATTTTAACAAGGCCACAGCCCGTATTGTCTCAATCAACAATATCGAAATATGTAAGCCAACCAAAATCCCGTGTAAATAATAGCATGAATTGTTAATATATAGCTGTGAGCTTAATTAAGAAAAATACGTATTGAGGAGATTGTATGATACTGGAACTACTGAAAGTAAATATAGGCGGATTCCGCAGATTGCAGAACATTGACCTGCCCATCAAACCTTTAAATGTTCTTATCGGCGCCAATGGAGTCGGCAAGACTTCACTTCTGGACGCATTCTCTCTGCTGTCCTCTTCGGCATCTGGAAGGTTGAACCATACCCTGTATGATTTCGGGGGTATTGCAAATATTTTGACACGTGGCAAGCGTGATGAGATTTCTTTTATCGTCGATATGAAGGTACCAAGCCATGAACCCCTCAAGGATGAAATTCATCTCGCACCTGGTGGTACCGGATATCTCATTTCAAAAGAGACTTTATTACAAGAGCGTGGCTCTGATGAGCCATTCAAGCATATCTTCTCAATAAATGAAGATATTCGTTACTTCGATGTTTATGAAAAAAAAATCGTTCAGATGACAGGGATGGAGCATAATCCCTTTGAAGCAACACTTTCACAGGTGACTAGGATGTTCAAAGAACCCAGAACATTGCGGCACATTTTGGCAGCCGCAAACTATTATCATGAGCTTGACGTCGGGATACGCTCACCGATAAAACTGCCTCAGCAGATGAGGCCAGCTACGTTGCCGGGTTCGTCAGGGGAAGACATTATCCCATACCTTTATTATCTCAGGGAAAGCGACAGAGATCGTTTTGACACGATTGTGGATACTCTTCACGCTGCTTTTCCCGGCTTTCAGGAGTTAAACTTTCCCCCCGTTGCCGCGGGTACTCTGACGATGACATGGAAAGATAAGAATTTCAATAAACCTATTTACATGCATGAGCTGTCCGAGGGCACACTGCGTTTTCTGTGGCTTGTGTCACTGCTTCAAAGCCCTACCCCATCAACTATTACCATGATAGACGAACCGGAAGTGAGTCTGCACCCGGAACTATTAAGTCTTCTGGTCGGCCTCATGCGTGAAGCCTCTCAAAGAACTCAACTGATCGTTGCCACGCATTCTGACAGATTTATTCGATTTTTGGAACCCAAAGAGGTCGTGGTAATGGACATTGACGATGGAGGATGTGCAACGGTAACACGGGCAGACACACTCGACATAGACAAATGGCTGGCCGAATACAGCCTCGATGAAGTTTGGCAGATGGGACAGATGGGGGGCAGGTCATGAAAATAGCGATCATCGTCGAAGGGAAAACAGAGAATGCGTTTATACCCGTTCTGCGAAAATTCTTAGAAACACGGCTGTCAGGGCAAATGCCAAAGATTAACATTGCACGGAAAGACGGCAGGCTACCTACTGGCGACAAGCTAAAACGTATAGTAACCACTCTTCTGAGTGGATCAAACCCTGCAGACCATGTAATCGCATTAACTGACGTATATACCGGTACTAACCCGCCGATTTTTGAGGATGCAAAGGCTAAAATGCTAAGTTGGGTAGGAACCGAGATTCCATCCACATGCCGCCCAATATGATTTCGAGGCATGGCTGCTCCCGTACTGGACGACGATTCAAAAACTGGCAGGGCATAATCAGACTCCTCCCGCTGGAAATCCAGAGGATGTAAACCATAACAATCCTCCAGCACACCGGATAACCGGAATTTTTAGAATTGGCAAAGTCCGTAGCTATGTGAAGCCACGTGACGCAAAGGCAATTCTCGAAAAAACAATCTCATGGACGCCATCAGCGCGTGCGGCGAATTAAAGGAGTTCGTCAATACAATCATATCACTATCCGGCGGACAGACCATTCAATGAAAGATAGTGTTTAATGCGTGAGGGTTAAACGGCTTAAAGGATTAACGACGAAGGGGGATAATCCCCCTTCACCCCGTAAATTTCGCCATGTTTTATCTATTGAGTTTGGGCTGCCGCCCGTTGGCGGCTTCCAGTACTCCGGCTAAAAGATATTATGATACCGTCCATCCCTGATACCATCCCCCCCTTTACCTTGCTTTCACTATTATTGTATTATACCCAACCTTGAATGTACTATCAGGATATACGGCGCGTGGATAAGCCCCTGATTATAGGGCGCGGGCCTCTTACTTTGCTGGACGTGGAACATGCCGCGATGGGTAGGACTGTAGTTTCTCTTAATGACACCAATGATTTCAACGCTCGTATCAACAACTCATCCGAATATCTTGGCCTCAGGCTCTCTATGGGCGATCTCATCTACGGCGTAACCAGCGGCTATGGCGCCGACTGGAAGACCACCGTCCCTCATGAGCTTACTCACCGGCTTCCCCTCAATCTCGTCAGCTTTCACGGCTGCGCCACCGGCGAATTCCTTCGCATCGAAGAGGTTCGCGCCGCCATGATTATTACCATTAACAGCCTGTCCCGCGGCTACTCCGGCGTCAGAAAGGCTATCCTTGAACAGCTCGCCGCCCTTATCAATAACAACATCACCCCCTGTATCCCATGCGAAGGTTCAGTCGGGGCAAGCGGTGACCTTACGCCACTTTCATACATCGCCGCCACACTCATGGGACAACGCGAGGTGTGGTTTGAGGACACGGTAGTGCCAGCAGGCGAGGCGCTTGAGAAGGTTGGCATAAAACCACTTGTCCTGCGGCCAAAAGAGGGACTCGCTATTATGAACTCCACCGCGGTTATGACAGGTATCGCAACTCTTGCCCATGGCCGCGCACTCTATATCGCCCATCTTGCCGCCACTATTACGGCCATCGCCATAGACGCCCTCGGCGCTAACCACTCTCACATGGACAGCCGTATATTTGACCTGAAACCACACAAAGGCTCCGCAGCCGCAGCCGCGTGGATTCGCTCACATCTGCAGTTTGTCAACGGCAAGGAAAACGGCTCCGCTCGCTGTCTCCAGGACAGATACTCCCTGCGCTGCGCCCCGCATGTCATCGGCGCCCTGCTTGACGGCCTCTCATGGATTGGTGATATACTTGAGACAGAACTTAACTCTGTCAATGATAACCCATTGATTTTCCCCGAAGAAGGTGTCATCCTCAACGGCGGGAATTTCTACGGCGGCCACGTCGCCCTTGCTATGGATATGCTTAAAACAGCAACGGCCTCTATCTCTGATTTGTGCGACAGGCAGATTATGCTCATGCTCAATTCAAACAGCGAATACGGCCTGCCCGACAACCTCTGCGCCCCTGAACTTCCAGATGGCCAGGCACACCACGGCTTTAAGGCCATGCAAATTACCACATCGGCACTCACCGCCGAGGCACTTCGCAACACCATGCCCGCCTCGTCGTTTTCACGCTCCACCGAAAGCCATAACCAGGACAAGGTCAGCATGGGCACTATCGCCGCACGCGACGCCATGAGGATAATAGACCTGACAGAAAAAACCCTCGCTATCGGCCTGCTCTGCGCCCTTCAGGCAGTTGACCTAATGGGTCTCGATAGATGCACAGACGCCAGCCGCGCCGTTCACTCGTTCGTTCGCCATTATATCCCTATGGTCATCGAAGACAGGCGAATGGATTTGGACATCATACGGGTGCTGAATTGGATACGCGGACGGGAACTTCCACTGCAAGAAATTAAAGTATCACTTTAATTAATAGCCGGAAATACCCTCATAGATTTGAGTTATAGCCGCTGCGTGTAATATAAAATAAAAATGTCCTGACAAGCATAGATTGGATAATAAAGGCAATGGCGGCTTATAATTGCCGCCATTGCCAATTACTTCAATGATATTCAGGACTAACGTCCTTTACTTATTTCCAGTTTACCCCTAACGCGTACCATTGTCCATTATAATAAACAAACATAGTTCCATCTGTCCAAGCCACAATGGCGGCACCGTTCGTACACCATTGAACATAGTATGTGGATGAGCCGTATGTCCCTGTCTGTATGGTTCCGGTTTCACTGCCAAAGGTTGAAGCATATTGATTATAGATTGCATTAATTTTAGTGGTTGCCTTGGTAAGGTCGCTGCTTGTCTGCCAGCTTATCCCCAGGGCGTACCATGTGCCATTGTAATAAGTGTACATAAGGCCATCTGTCCAGGCCACCAGGGCAGAGCCGTTGGTAAACCACTGGACATAGTATGAGGCAGAGCCGGATGTCCCCGTCAACACACCTCCAGATGTTGTCCCGAAGAACGAGGCGTATTGACCGTAGATTGCGTTAATTTCCGCAGAGGCGGCGTTATAGTCCGAGGTCCCTGACGATGTAAATGTCGCGGTTACAGACTTATTCGCTGACATCGTAACGGCGCAGTACTGGGCGTTTGTCGAATCACACCCGCTCCAACTTGAAAAAGTAGAGCCAGAACCCGCGGCTGCCGTCAGCGTTACAGATGTGCCAGAGGCATATGATGCTGAACAGGTTGAGCCGCAGTTTATCCCTGAAGGGCTGCTTGTTACTGTGCCTGTGCCGGATTCGGTCACACTCAGGGTATAAGTGGAAGATGAATTTACCCATTCATATGCCGCGACTTCTGAGATGCCCGGTTGTATAGTATTGGTTGGCCCTCCATATGCCCCCGTAAGAAGCCATATATATCTGGCGGGAACTGACGCGCTAAGCGTAAAAGTAACCGCGTCAGAACTGCCTGTATTTGTGCCGATTAATGCCGGATAGGACTGTGCAACCCAGGGCACGTTATTCACGCCTCCGCATATCAGACACGTAGATGACTGTGACATTTCGACCATCAGTATCTGTGTATTTTTCGGCGTGACCACTAACTGCCCAAGATTATAAACCTGGCCGAGGTCTATCCTTATGTAGCCGCCGACAGAGGATTCATTGCCATCCTTGGAGGAAGATGAGGGGATGGTAGATGTCGCGGTATTGCCATCGTCGGCATTTTGTTCTGAATATGTCCCTGCCGCGGCCACGGTCTGGTAGTCATTTTTGAAGGCATCAACGTGTTTATTAAGGGCAACATTTGTTGTCCCGATTGAGTTTGAGGACGTCGTAGTAACCCAATCATAAACTTCAAAGTCGGTAATCCCGACATATTGGCACCAACTGGCATAAGCGTGGTACTTTATGTAACGGGCACTTACCGTTCCATCAAGGGCAATCGTCAGGGGTACCTGACTGCTCGCAGGCCAGTCGTGTGTAAAGACCGTACTCCAGTTAGCATTGTCAGTTGAGGTGCTTACAGTAATGCCAAATACCTGTTGGGCAAGGAGCTGTATCTTCCCAAGTGTGTGGACAGACCCCAAATCAAGGACGAAGTCCTGGTTTTCATGAGTTCCGCCAAAAGTACAGGGATTAACGCCCTGATAGCTCCACCACGTACTCCAGTGGTCGGCGTCGGTTACATTTGAGGTACTGCCCCTAACGGTATTGCTGGATGCCGTAACAGATAATCCGAGCGCCACATTTGTCGTCCCATATGTTTTCGATGATGCGGACGATGTAAATGTTGCCGTTACAGACTTATTCGCCGACATCGCAACCGTGCATGTAGCGCCACTTGTCGAATCGCACCCTGTCCAGGCTGAAAAGGTAGAGCCGGAGGCCGCCGCTGCCGTCAGCGTTACAGATGTGCTGGATGTATATGAGGCAGTGCCCGTGCTGCCACTCCATGATAGCGTCCCTGAACTGGCGGTTACAGTGCCTGTGCCTGTGCCGGATTTGGTTACGGTCAGGGTATTAGATGTTGAGTACAGCGCCGTAAATGTTACCGTTACAGCCTTAGCCGCCGACATCGAAACAGTACAAAAAGGACCAGATGACGAGTCACAGCCCGTCCAGCTTGCAACAGAGGAACCTGTGTCGGCCACTGCATTCAGCGTTACCGATGTGCCGACCGCATATGACGAGGAACATGTTGCCCCGCAGCTTATTCCCGATGGGTCGCTTGTTACTGTGCCAGTACCAGCGCCGACTTTTGATACGCTCAGGGCATAGCCTGACGAAGAGGATGGGGCAAACTTCTGGATTAAATAATTGAACTTGTCTGATACATAAACATTGCCGACACTATCAACTGCCACGCCATATGCCATGGCAAACTGTCCGTTTCCTGTGCCGCTACCACCCCATTTGACCTGAAAAACTCCGTTTGAATCAAACTTATGGATTAGATTATTTATAGGATCTACCGCATAGACGTAACCTGCGCTGTCCACTGCTATACCGGATGGCTCAGAAAATGATGAGTTATCGCCATCGCCATGCCATTGAGACTTAAAAGTTCCATTTGAAGCAAACTTCTGGATGAGGCCGTTTACGGTGTCTGCCACATAAACATTCCCGCTGCTGTCCGCTGCCACCCCAAATGGCGACTTAAATGTTCCATTTCCTGTGCCGCTACCGCCCCATTGTCTTAGAAAAGTTCCGTTTGAATCAAACTTCTGGATGAGGTTGTTTGCGGTGTCTGCCACATAGACATACCCGCCGCTGTCCACTGCTATACCAAATAATGCAACACCAAACTTTCCATTGCCAGTACCGCTACCACCCCATTGACTCTTAAAAACCCCGTTTGAATCAAACTTCTGGATGAGATAGTTGCCGGAGTCTGCCACATAGACATTCCCGCTGCTGTCCACTGCTACCCCATATGGTGAGCCAAATTTTCCACTACCAGTGCCGATGCCGCCCCACTGTTTCAAAAAGGTTCCGCTTGAATCAAACTTCTGGATGAGATAGTTGCCGGAGTCTGCCACATAGACATTCCCGCTGCTGTCCACCGCCACCCCATATGGAGAGCCAAAGGTTCCACTACCAGTGCCGCTGCCGCCCCATTGACTCTTAAATTGATAGCCATCGGCGTACAGGTTGTTTACACTGAAACCAAGAACTAAACTTAACGTTACCGCCAGACATTTTATATACCATACCAACGACCTTGAGTTTTTCATTAATCCTCCGTGTTTATCATTTTAAATGCAAATCGCATCACTATCACGTCTTACATCCATTACACATACCCAAACGCTCCGCTAAAGACTTCCCTATCAAACTATTTTGGGCAACTGACAGAAAATTCCCACGCGGTGCCGGATGTCCCGCCACTACAATTAGGAGTGACTATTGCTGTAATACTAGTGGTTGTTCCGACACCGAAGGTAAGGTCTTTACTACCGCTTGCTCCAACACAACCTGTGTCATATATAGTTTTGCCCTCATAAGTGAGTTTAATTTCGTCTGGTATACTATATGTATCGTAGGTAAATGTAAACGAACCACCAGTCTTTCCCATATCAATTACAACAGTTTGGGCGTCATCATTACCTGCTACCGTAGTTGTACTGCACGCTTGTGGTGTTATCCAGAAGTGGCCAATACTTTGCGCACCCACTTTACCGCTTAGATAAAGCGGATATACCGCCCATGTATAATTTCCTGCCGGCAGGGGAAAGTTTGTGGTTTTACAATCCATCTGCCAGCCTCCGGTAGTGTTTTTAGTACACCATTTGTTGACATCGACTGTCCCCTGACGCGTAGCACCATCAAGAGATGATGCCCAAAAATGAAAAAGACTAGCCCCGGGGAAATTAGTCGTCCATTCGAATTGAACACCTTTCACATCATATGCAATCTTACTGTCTTGAGCTGGGTAAACAAGAGTAGGTGCAATCTGGCAGTCCGTGCCCTTGATAGCGTCTGTAATACAAGGCAGAAAGAGATAATTACAGCGTGGGTCTGCGATGCCGAGAGTATACTGATCCGCACAAACATCATGATCAAAACAGGCCTGCGTGTATATATTCCTATCTTCGTTAACAGGGTTAAAACCAACCTGATTACAACCCTTACCACAGCGCCCAACACACGAATCTCCACCAAGCACTGTTGGTATGGTTGTAATATCAAGAGAATCTATTGGCTCCCAAAGAACTGCCTGTCCGGCTAACCACGCGCCAGCTGCTTCCACACCTAAAGCCGTAGCTATAAGCAACGTACTAGGGTCAAAACTAGCAGTACCAGAACAAAGCCTCCCTGTCTTCGTAACATACGCTGGATTTGTAAGGTTTGCGTTGGCAAAAAGAGAGCATAGACTTGTACTTAGTGGCCGTGGCATAGACAGGCCACAGACCGAACTGTTAGTACCACGCCCTTGTTCAACGCTATTTAAAAAATTTACAGGCAAAGTACTTGGCCAAAAATCAAGCAAATTTAAAACCCTGGTCAACTTGGAAACTAAGACATCTGAGCCTGTATTTTCTTGCGACACCGCATCAAGTGCCCTGTGTATAAGGGCACTGTCACTTTCTGTAAGCATCATTGTCTGACTCTGCCCGTCACTGCCGAGAATTTGGAGTACATCATCTTTGCTTCCATACCCAATGATTACATTTACCTGCTTATTGTTTAAAAGCAGACTTACCTCTATCGTCTCATCTGTACGCTTGTTCTCGGCTGAAAACGCAACCTCAGGGTGCACAGCCTTGTTACCAGCTCCGGAACTAAAAGTAGAACCTGATATTTTATCCTGAGTTTTTGTGGAGTAAGACAACACGGACGGGTTGTCATCAGCAAAGGCAACTCCAACCAACACCACAAAACTAACTACAACTAAAAGCGCATACTTTTCTACTCGCATTTTAATCCTCCTAATAAGACTAAATTTTTTCAGAAAAGGCCTGAGTACCGCAAAAAGGTACTAGCTTAATTCGGTGAGATGTCCTCCTTATAGCTGCATCCCAAGGCAAGAACCAGACATGGGAAACACTGTTTATACAATCTGAAAGCACACCGCAACCCGTCAAAGATTGAGTCTCCCCATGGTGAGATGTGTCACAAATGCAGGTAAACAACCAATGACAAACAATTTTACTAAAAGGATTTCGAAATGTCAAGTTTTTAGTTGCCTTGGAGCGCCACCAGATTGATTTATTCACAGCCGTTTACTTATGATATGGTTGTGTATCACTGAAAAGGCAGCGCGGTTTAATGCGTGAGTACATTGAGAGCGCTGCCTCCGGTGTGCCTAAAAACAATGACAAAAAAGTTAACAGCCATATTATACCTCCTGTTTTTTGTGTCGGGGTTTTGCGGCCTGCTCTATCAGGTCGTATGGCTGCGCCTGGCGTTTGCCGCTTACGGGATAATCACGCCAGTGATGTCCATCGTTATCTCGGTATTTATGCTCGGTCTGGCCGTCGGTTCATTTGTCGGTGGCAGGTGGATAGTGCCTCTTACGAGGAGGTTGAGGGTATCGGCAATATTGTTCTATGCGGCCGCCGAAATACTCATCGGCGCGGGGGCGTTTATGGTTCCTGTATTATTTGCCCACGGCACGCGGCTTCTTTTCAATATTGAGCAGATGAACTCAGTTAACTATTTGTTGTTTTCAGGGGCCGTTATTGCCGCCGCGATGCTGCCGTGGTGCGTTATGATGGGCCTTACGTTTCCATTTATGATGGCCTTTATCAGGGAAAATCAGCGGGACAATAACCAGAGTTTCAGCTTCCTCTATCAGGCAAACGTACTGGGCGCTATCACCGGCACACTGCTTACCGCGTATGTGTTGGTTGAACTTTATGGCTTCAGGATGTCTTCATATATAGCTGCGCTGTGTAATTTCTCTATTGCCCTGACAAGTATCCTAATCGGCATTCGCCACCCATTTAAGGCCGCCTCTGCCGCCGTTGAGGCCGCACCCAGCCCAGCCGCGCCGCCGACAGCACGACCAATGTTAACGCTTGTTATACTCTTTACGACCGGGTTTTCCTCTATGGCTATGGAAGTGGTGTGGATACGGGCATACACCATCATCTTTGGCAACACCATATACGCCTTTGCCGCTATACTGGCCGCATATCTGGCTGCGACATGGATAGGTTCATACTACTATCGAAAACACCTGAGTGAAGGCGCGCCGTTTGACACATCTAAACTTGTCGCAATGCTGGCGGCAGTGTCATTTTTCCCCGTGCTGTTAAACGACCCGCGAATCGCCGGGAATCCACTTATGGTTATCCTGAGCATTATACCGTTTTGCGCCGTTTTAGGTTATTTAACCCCAAAACTTATAGACGAATACTCAGGCGGAGCCCCTAAAGAGGCCGCAAGGGCATATGCCATAAATGTCATCGGCTGTATTTTAGGACCGCTTATAGTCTCTTATTTTACACTGCCGGTTATCAGCCTACGATTTAACATGATAGTGCTCGCCCTACCCTTTGCCGCAATATTTTATTACATCAGAAAAAATGCCCAAAGGACTGACTGGTTTGTCACGATGGGGATAATCACGGCCTCGTTCATTTACTTCACACTGACGACAAATCTAAGTTACGAGGAATATTTTATGAAACAGGGCGCTGAAATTCGCAGAGACTACGCCTCCACGGTCG
Source organism: Candidatus Magnetominusculus dajiuhuensis (assembly GCF_046044395.1). Classification (NCBI taxonomy): domain Bacteria; kingdom Pseudomonadati; phylum Nitrospirota; class Nitrospiria; order Nitrospirales; family Nitrospiraceae; genus Candidatus Magnetominusculus; species Candidatus Magnetominusculus dajiuhuensis. Next base: position 18,878 of record NZ_JBJUSG010000021.1, read on the forward strand.
TCTCTACGACGCCTGAAAAAGACCGCGGCGATGGGAAACAACTCATAGTCAACGGCATCCCCGTCACAGTGCTGACAGGGATAACCAAACACATGGCCCACATACCGCTTCTATTTACGGAGGGGCAGCCCAGGTCAGCCCTGGTTATCTGCTTTGGCATGGGCACCACATACAGGTCGCTTATGAGCTGGGGAATTGATGTAACGGCCGTTGAGCTTATGCCCTCAGTTGTTGACGCCTTTGGCTACTATCACAAGGACGCCGGGGAGATATTGAAAAACCCCAATGGCCATATCTTAGTTGACGATGGAAGGAGGTTTCTGGCCAGGACAAAGCAGACATTCGACGTTATAACCCTTGACCACTCGCCGCCAATCGAAGGCGCGGGGGTGAGCCTGATTCTCTCTGAGGAATTCTATGAATTGGCGAAAAAACACCTCAATGATGGCGGAGTGCTCCACCAATGGTTTCATATGGGTGAAGATAAAATACTCTACGCGATGACACGTGCCATCGTTAAGTCCTTCCCATATGTGAAGGTATATAAATCGCTCGCCAACAGACAGGGGTTTCACTTCATTGCCTCTATGAAGCCCATCAAGCCCGTCAATGTGGCCGAGTTCGTTAAAAAAATGCCGCAAAAAGCGCAGGAAGACCTCGTTGAGTGGTTTATAAATCCAGACACTGAGAGTATAATAAAACAAATCTTTGACTTTGAATTTGATATAAGATATATATTAAAAGACGATAAGAGACTTACAATAACCGATGACAGGCCCTTTAACGAATACTACTTCATACGCCGCGCCGTTGCTAAAATAAACGGCACCTATGTGGAGGTAGAGTAGTAAGCCTCCGGACATGGACAGGCGGACCTGCCCTTGACTAAATATTGAAATAATGTTAACATCCCACATGGCAAGGGTTACATGTCAGGCATAACGCGATGAGAAAAGATGGCGATATTGTTGATTTAGAGCAGGAGTTTTATGATTCCTTTGAAAAGGAACAGATGCTTGCCTATTTTGATTTTGCCTTCCCAAAAGGTGCCCTTCCCGGGCTTTGTAAGATATCAAGACCCAAAGAAGGTCATACAAAATCTACCTATTTCTCTACCCTTTTCATCATAGACACCACCAGCGACAGCGCCTTTAACGAGGTAGCCTCTTACGCAAGAAAAATACAATGGGATGATTTCAGAAACTACCTGCCCGGCTTTAACAGCGTAATGGCTATGCCATATGCCGGTCAAAAAACTGAGACTTATTTCCTTGAGGCAGATATCTTTATTGATACACCAATAGACATACCTAAACAATTTGTCCTGCACCGGTTATACCCGTCTATCGAAAAGGTAACAGGTTTTAAGACCGGTACATTAGTCTTCTGGGACGATATAGACCCCAAGAAAGAAGACACTGCGGAGACGCGCCAGTCGTTTTTTCAAAATATAAAGAATTTCTTTAAGTAATAGATATAAGTAACTGATTTAATACTGAAGCAGTGCGATGCTAAAGAGGCAAAACCGTGAGAGCTAAGAATATCCTATTAATCGCAGTGGTCATAGTTGCCACGATGTTGACAGGGCAACAGGGACACCCGGCTGACTTCACCGGGCCGATAGCGCCAGATTTTACATTAAAATCTATCAATGGCGGCGATGTATCCCTGTCGTCATATAAGGGTAAGGTCATACTGCTTAATTTCTGGGCCACATGGTGTTCGCCGTGCAGGGACGAGATGCCCTCTTTGAATAAGCTCTATCTGAAATATAAGGACAGCGGCCTTGTCGTACTTGCCGTATCCACAGACAGCTCCCCAAAGGCGGTGGAAAGATTCATGGCTGATAACCATTTGGATTTCCCTGTATTGCTGGACTCTGGCATGAAAATCTCCAAACACAAATACAGGGTCAACGCCCAGCCCGCCACTTTTATAATCAGCAAAGACGGCAAGATAATAAACAAATATTTTGGAAGCGTCAACTGGATGGACGATACTGTTCAAAAAGAGATAAAGTCGCTTTTATAGGAAAAAAACATCCCATGAAACCAAAACTCTTAACCGCCGCTGCCATCGTATTTGTCTTAGCGCTTATTTTCATATTGAAAAACCAGTTAAACAGCACGCCGCATGTCTATAAGAAATCAGAAATCCTTATGGACACGCTGATAACACTGACCGTCGTTACAAACTCTGAAAAAAATGCGGACGAGGCCATAGAGGCAGCGTTTAATTATTTGCGGGGGTTTGAGCGGATGCTGAGTTTTTTCAACGCGGGAAGCGAGGTCTCGGCCATTAATAAAAATGCCGGCGTAGGGCCGGTAAAAGTATCAAGTGACACATACGAATTAACAAAGAAAGCCGTTGAAAATGCTAAATGGACAAGCGGCTCCTTTAACCCTGCCATAGGACCTGCCATGGTGCTATGGGACTTCAAGAATAAGAAAAGGCCAACCGATTCAGAAATAAAGAAAGTCCTCCCGCTGCTTGACTATACACACATCGTGTTTAACGACAACGATTCGTCTATCATGCTGAAAGACAAGGGGATGCTCCTTGACCTCGGCGGCATAGCCAAGGGATACGCCGCGGACAAGACCGCGGAGATTCTCAAAAGGGCCGGTATGCAGGCCGGCATAGCCTCTATGGCCGGGGACATCAGTGCATGGGGGACACGGCCCGATGGAAGCCCATGGCGCGTAGGCATAAGGGCACCGCGCGGTGCACCCGACGACCTGGTCGGTGTGTTATCACTTAAAGATTTGGCAGTGTCAACCGCGGGCGACTACGAAAGATTTTTCATTGAGGACGGCGTTAGATACCACCACATATTGGTTCCCGCTACCGGCTATCCGGCAAGAGATTTTCAAAGCGTAACCATTGTAAACCCCAAAGGAGTGGTGACAGACGCCCTGGATACGGGACTTTTTGCTATGGACAGGGAAAAGGCGCTAAGGTTTGTTGAAAAAAATAACCTTATGGTACATTTTATTTTTGCGGACGGCAGTACGTTTACATCGCCAAATTTAAAAGGACTGCTTGAGAATCGCTGAACTTATCAACAGGACAACCCTTTTTGACCGGATTTTATTAGTGTTCATGGTGTTTGTAACCGGGGCGGCCATTGTATTAGTCCCGCTCTGTCTGCCGCACGGGGGGCAGGTCAGGATAGAAGTGGACAATAAACTATTGTATAAACTGCCCATAAACGAAGATAAAACCATCCCAATCGGCGGCCTTGTCGTGGAGATAAGGGCCGGGAAGGTGCGCGTGGCAGAGTCCGACTGCCCCGGACAGATATGCGTTAAACAGGGCTGGATAGACAGCGGCGCAATAATATGTCTGCCAAAGAGGGTAGTAATCACAGTCGTTGATACGGCGGCGGCACCCAAAGGCGTAGATGCAACAACGTGAAAAATACCGCCTTGCCCTTCTGGCTGCCTGTGCCATCGCCATGTACGGCTTTGAGCGCCTCATCCCCACCCCCATACCGTGGCTGAGATTTGGATTTGCAAACATAATTACCCTGATAACGCTTACTCTGTACGGGTTTAACGCCGCCCTCACAATAACCCTGATACGAATACTTATTGGGTCAATGCTGACGGGAACGTTTTTGGGGCCGCCCTTTGTTATGAGCCTTGCAGGCGGGGTGTTCAGCGTAGCGGCTATGTGGGCGGCCTTTCGGATACGGGTATTCGGCCCTCTGGGCTTGAGTCTTATAGGGGCGTTTTTTCATAATCTTGGGCAACTTTTGGCCGTCTATACCGTTTTCATTCAAAACCTTCGTTCGATACTGATATTAGCGCCGGTTATTCTTTTTATTGGCACACTAACGGGGGTGCTCAATGGCCTCGCCGTTATTTTTACGATGGAGCACTTGAAAAAAATGTCTGATAACGTACAGAATACCCAATGATGGTTAGATGCCCGAGGTGTGCTAAGGAGGTCAGCTACGCTGGAAATCCATACCGGCCGTTCTGCTGTGAGAGGTGCAAGACGGCAGACCTTGCGGCGTGGGCAGACGAGCAATATAAAATACCCGAAGATAAAGCTGATGAAATAAGTTATTATAATAATATAAACAAGGAGGAAACAGAGTGTTAAACGTATCAATAGCCGGTGCAGCAGGGAAGATGGGGCAGCGCATAGGGGTTTTGGCCCTCGACAATCCACAGATAAAACTCGTGGGCGCATTCGAAAGGAGCGGCCATGAAGCCGTTGGAATGGACTTTGGTGAAATCGCCGGGATCGGCAAGACAGGCGTGATACTAATGGATAATGTCGCACAAACACTCGAAAATGCACAGGTGGTTATTGACTTCACATCCCCTGAGTCCACGCTTAATAATTTAAGGCTCTGCGGCGAACACAACACGGCATTCGTCATAGGGACTACCGGCCTGTCGGCCGCCCAGACATCCAAGGTGGAATCGTATGGGAAAAAAATCCCTGTGGTACTTGCCCCCAATATGTCCGTAGGTGTAAACCTGCTGTTAAAGATTCTGGCCGATGTCGCAAGGGCATTGGGGGACGACTATGACGTCGAAATAATTGAGGCCCACCACAGGCTCAAAAAAGACGCCCCCAGCGGTACGGCCTTGAAAATGGCCAATGTTATTGCCGAGGCGCTTTCAAGAAACCTCGACGAGGTCAGCGTCCTCTGCCGAAGCGGAATGATAGGAGAGCGTAGGAAACGAGACATCGGCATTCAGACAATACGCGCCGGAGACATCGTTGGTGAGCACACCGTCTTGTTTGGCGGGCTTGGGGAACGCATAGAGATAGCTCACAAGGCATCCAGCCGCGACACATTTGCGCGCGGTGCCCTGAGGGCGGCACTGTGGCTTCAGGACAAGCCAGCCGGCATATATGACATGCAAGACGTCCTTGGGCTTAAATAACAATGTACACCCCTCTGAATAATTGGATAAGGCTCTATGTATTTTTTTAACTCATTAACGAAGAAGTATTTTTGGGTAGGGCTTGTTGCGACTATCCTTACGGCAAGCTTTATCATAACCTCCTTTTGGTTTACTTCGATAATCGAAAATGACGCCAAAAGGGTCAGCGTTGCCGGGTCTGAAAGGATACGCCTTCTGAAAATCGAAATGCTTGCCACTATGGCCGCCTCTCACCTAAGCCATTCCTTTGCTGAGACTACCTATTTGACCGAAATCGGTAAGTTTGAAGAGAGCCTCATGGGATTCAAATACGGAAACCCGGCCATAAGCCTCAAGGCGTGTAAAAACAAGGGAATCACCCAGCGGGTAAGCAAGCTCATTGATGAATGGACTGCCAGCGTAAAGCCTGAACTTCTCGCCGCGGGAACAAATATTCGGGTGGGTAAACCAGTGGCAATCAACAAGCTGCATGTTACCATTAATTCATATTGCGACGATATAGACGACCTCACAACCAGTATTGTCAAGAGGTCTGACAGGCAGTTTCTCCTCCACGACAAAATCCGTTTGACTCTGTTAGCGTCAGTGATTATATTTTTTGTCATGGGGATTTATTTCACAGAATCCAATCTCGTCCTTCCACTAAAGAGACTGCTTAGGGCGGCAACCGACATGGAACAGGGCAGGCTTGACGTGAGAGTAGCGGCCAAAAGCTCCGACGAAATAGGCCAGCTTAGCCAGAAATTCAACTCCATGGCCCATACACTGCAAATATACATAGACGAAAACTCAAGACGCATGAACCAACTCGACCAGATGAATAAGAAGGCCGAGGAAATGGTCAACGATGCAACCCATGAACTTCAGCTCACAAACAGAGAGCTTATAATCGCCAAGGAAATGGCCGACGCCGCCAACAGGGCAAAGTCACAGTTCCTTGCCAACATGTCCCATGAGCTTCGCACCCCCCTTAACGCCATAATAGGGTTTTCCGAGATGCTCAAAATGGGCATTGCAGGGGAGCTGCAGCCAGACCAACAAGAATATATTAATGACATATTCGACAGCGGACACATGCTCCTTTCCCTCATAAGCGACATCCTCGACCTCAGTAAAATCGAGGCCGATAAGCATGATTTAAAATTAGTGGACGTTGATGTAAGGACAGCCATAGAACGAGTAATCAACCTTTTCAAGGAGAAAACCCTCAAGCGTAATCTTTCATTATCAACGATAATCCACGACGGCGTCCACACCGTCTATGCGGATGAACGGCGGCTGGGGCAGGTAATTTCGAACCTGTTGAGCAACGCGGTTAAATTCACCCCCAACGGCGGGGAGATAACTGTCGGGGCGGTTATCATCAATACGAATGGACGGCAATTGGCCGAGATATATGTCAAAGACACAGGCCCTGGGGTTAAGGCGGAGGACCTGCCAAAGCTCTTTACTGAATTTCAGCAACTTGATACCACAGAGGAGCTTCAGCACATGGGCACAGGACTAGGCCTTGCCCTGAGCAAAAAATTAATAGAGGCCCAGGGCGGCACTATCCGCGTTGAGAGCCAGTGGACAAAGGGTGCTGAGTTTAGGTTTACTATACCTGTAAAAAAACAACTGGAGGCGGGATTTGAAAAGAATACTGGTAATTGAAGACAACGAACTGAATATGAAATTCATACGTGAAGTCCTCAGACGAAGGGGTTATACCGTAATTGAGGCGTTTGACGGCGCTGATGGCGTTGCATTGGCAGAGCAGCACCTCCCTGACCTCATCCTTATGGACATCAACATGCCTCATATGGGCGGTGTTGCCGCGCTTAAGAAGATACAACAAATAGAGCCGCTTTCAAAAACCCCCGTTGTTGCCCTGACGGCCTACGCAATGGAAGGCGACAGGGAGAGATTCATCAAAGAGGGTTTTATTGACTATATCGCCAAACCTATAAGCATCGGCGTTCTGATGGAAACGATTGAAAGGACTCTCACATAGCCCAAACACCGTTATTTAAAATCTAACGCCATCACAACGGCGTCCTCCTCCGGCTCGGCGTAGTAACGCCTTCTTATGTACAGGCTCTTAAAGCCAAGCGAATTATAAAGCCTTATGGCCGCTATGTTAGACACACGCACCTCAAGTATTACTTTACCTTTAAAATCCCTCAAAACCTCATCTTTGATATGTCTTACCAGAAGAGAGCCGACCTGCCTCTGTCTGAAGGCGGGATGCACGGCTAGTTTCAGTATATGCGCCTCGTCAACCATCCTGCGGACACAAATATAGCCAATGGTTATGCCGATGCCGTCAACAGGGCGTGCTGTCTTACAGATGGACTCAGGATGTAACAGTTCAGAGATGAAGTCGTTCAATGACCATTTATGGCTAAACGATAACTTCTCTATTTCGATGACCCTGGCCATATCCGGCCCGGCCATATCGCTTATCCCGATTTCAGCCGCCGACACTTTTAAGCCTCTCAACGGCAAGCGGCAGTCTTATATAAATCGGCCTAAGCTCAGAGGCAAACTCACCGCGTTGCGCCATTTTCAGTCCAAGCGTGCCTACAACGTAGGGCGATATGTGCGTCACCTCCGGAAAGATTGCCGCGGCACCGAGTGCGGCGGTAATCGCGGATTTGTGTACGGCCAGCCCGCCGCCGGTGAAAATCACCCTACCCTCGTTAAGCGCCCTCAGCAACAGCAAGCTGTCAGGGATGCCAAAGAGCTGAGGGGTGACAATCGTATTAAACCCGCCGTCTGACCACTGAAACACCGCCCCATAGACCTCGCCCTGGCGTGCGTCTATTATGGTGCAAACCGGGTCAGCGGCAAACGGGAAATTCCACGCCAGCGCCTCAAGCGAAGACACTGCCACCGCTGGTTTGCCTGTGGCGTAACACAGGCCATTAACCGTGGCAATCCCCACACGCAGCCCCGTAAAAGAACCCGGCCCAACCACAACGGCAAACGCGTCCATTGCACCAATGTCCACAGCGGCCTCATTCAATATGAAGTCAATAACGGCCATTAAATACGCGGAGTGAGTGCTCTTAACGGCGTCGGTATTAACAGACGCACTTGACAGCAGCCCCGCCGCGGAGTCAACCACAGCCGCCCCGCAAACAGCACCAGACGTATCAATTGATAATATTCTCATCCGCGTTACAGGCATAAATATAACATACTTATACGCCGCAATAACAGCAATATGTAAGGTAAATTTGTTCTCCATCATAAGTAAGCGGTAGTTGCTTGGTTTGTCGCCATCCTTGTCCCTTTCTGTCATTCCGGCTTGTCTGGAATCGTCCCTACTGGTTGTTTTATGATGATTTTTCCTATTCTAAGATATAAGGACAGATTCTGGACAAGCCGGAATGACAACATGAGGCCGGAATGACGGACTAAGAAATGGACAGTTCAGAAATCATTGCAACTTAGCCCTGGGGCGGGCCTTATGCGGCCCTGGGGCCGTTATTAAAATATCTTCCCAATTCATTAAACGAACATAGCGCTATTATTCCAATTACCGGAAGGGTCATCCTAAATCCTCCACCGGCTATAAACGGTGGGAACAGAAAATAAACCGCTATGCCCATGATTGTCAGTCCAAACAAAAACTGTCTGTCTCTTAATGAGCGTATTACAAATGAGGCAAAAAGGACGTAAATAAGCGTGTAACATAATGTAATTACCGTGCCAAACGCCCCTTCGATTATGGTCTGTTTGGGGGTTAATTTATCATACGCGCCTGGAGACAAGTCAACTCCGGCAAGTGCCGCCGTATCAAGCCACGGGAGTTTCAGCAATATCGTCTGTGCATGTGTAACTATCTTGCCTATCGTAGTTGCCGGATAATCCCGAAAGACCTGAAACGCGACGGCCTTTTTTCTTTTAATCTGCTCATGCACATCGGTAATTTGGGCTATTTCACGGTTTGCCGTGTGGTATATATCTACCCTGCCCTCCAAAAACAACACCTCTACCATCAGGCAGTCATATAGATTAATTGCCACTATGTCAGTGGATTCGAAAAACCCGTGGTTTATATAATTTCTAATCGCCGGCCCATTACAAACAACCATCAGGGCAAGCGTTGAGGCAGCTATCCACGCGCGTATCTTGTTCGAATTAATAATACCCACCCTGCGCGCCGCAATAATCAAAACAGCCGCGTTTAATATTGGGTACAGGGCAAGCGTCGGTCTCACCTCTGCGGCATATCCCATTAACACAACGTGGAGTATTAAATAACTCAGGCGCTGTCTCACAACCGACATGACCCCAAGGCACAACCCGCACATAAAAATCGTCGAAAAAAACATGTCCGTAAGCACAACAGGTGTAGTTACGACAAAACACCCTGAGACAGTCAAAAACAACATCGCCGCATAGGAAACCCTATCCCCGCCGCCGAGCAATTCCCTGTTAATTATAAAAAGCATGGGATACACGGCGGCAAACAACAGTGACTGAGCAAAAAAAACTCCATAAAGCCAAAGATTTCCAAACACCTTCATAAAAAAAGATAGAAACATCGGATACCCGATAGTCCGATGATAATCAGCGTCGGTGCCCGTCCCAAAAACACCGTGAACAAGGAAATTCCGCGCAGGTTGCACATAAGTCATTACGTCTGTGCCGTTCATAGCATTTTTTGCGTATTTCCCCTCAGGCATTTGGAGATTGTAAAAAGTAGTCATATTTGACAACATTATAACGACATAGGCTATGTTAATTAATGCGGCAACCGTGTATTGAACCACAGGGGGGCGTATATTATTTATAGTCTTATTCATAATATTCTATTTAATTCTATGAAGCAATTGCAAAATGAATAAATGTGTCCCTTTTATGTCCACCTTTGCAGACTGAATTCCTGCTTTCGCAGGAATGACAACATGATTCAGTCTTCACCTGTCTGTCATTCCCGTGAAAACGGGAATCCAGAATGTTGTAGATACTGACAGTCACAGTATTTTTCAATTGGCTCCCAGAATATTCTATTAATCTCACCTAAAAAAGAAAGGGACTGTGAACCGGGCCTTCGCCCTTGTCACAGTCCCCTCAGCTCTTAAACAACAGAGATATTCAAATGACTGCTTATTTACCGATTATGTGGATTTCAGCGCGTCTGTTTTTCGCCCTGCCCGCATCTGTCTTGTTATCGGCAATCGGGTCATCATAGCTGTGGCCTACGGTTCTGATACTGGAACCATTGATACCGTTCTTTACAAGAGCCGCCTTTGCTGCCTCAGCCCTTCTTATCGAAAGCCTCATGTTGTACTTATAGCTTCCCTTGTTGTCGCAATACCCGTCTATTGTAATGCTCGGGTTCGGGTATTTCTTTATGATCTCGGCCGCCATGTCTAACTCAGGCTTAAATACCGCTTTGATGTTATACTTATCAAAGTCGAAGTTTACGATTCTGATTACGGCAACTTCTTTTTCAGTAGCTTTTTCAGGCGTTGGTTTTGGCTGGTCACACGCCGGACAAGGTGTCGGTACAGGGGGCTTAGGACATAACTCACCGGCCATTGCGATGGCCTTCTTAGCCATATCTATGCCTTCCTGTGTCTTGCAGCTTAAATAGACATCATAGGCATCGTCTCTCATCTTTGCCGCCGCGGCAAACTCCTTCGGACACTCCTTGTCTTTACCATCTACGCGCGCCTTCGCTATTGCCCTATCGGCTGCAGGGAACTCCGGCGGGTAGTACCATACCGCCCTCTTAGGGGCAAACTCCATCCCCGCACACCCGGTAAATGCCAACGCAATAACCGGCAACAACAACATCAACATCTTCCTCACCACACTGCTCATAGACATACCTTCTTTCATAAACATACCTCCTGCTGATCCTTTTATTTTACGAATTGTACTATGCACTTCTACACCTTCATACACTACTACATGTCGTCTGATTTTGTCAATGAAAAATTATGAAAAATAATTTAAATTTACACGCCCGGTAATTATCCCTTATTTTACAAGATGTTATATGCTCCTTTGGGCAATGGCAATCAGTGATTCCCCCCATCGGCAAGGCAGAATCAGCCGCCCCGCCATGACTTGCACGGCCGGGGCGGGATAAAATATCATTCTCTGCATGAACAGTGGAATCCCCCCTATGTATGGCACATCCCAAAGCCCGTCCGTTCCCGTCCTCAGCAGTTTAAATCCCGCCTTTTCAGTAAGCCCTATCCATTTCTCCTGCGGCAACAACGATACATGCGCCGGGTCGCCATAGCCAATCCAGTTATTCTTCTTTAATGTATGCCCAATGCCGGAGATATTTGGCACGACATACAGCAAAACACCCCGCGGCTTTAGCAGCGTCCTTATGAATTGGAGCGTTTCAAGGGGTTGTTCTATGTGCTCAAGGACGTGAATCGCGCATACCAAATCAAAACTATCAGCAGGCAGGCCATCCCTATCGCCCAATAAATGCCCGGATACCGTATTTTCCTTCGCCATATCAAGGGCGTCCTGTGATGGGTCATATCCATACGTCTCATAGTCTTTCGTATTAAAATGCCTCAGAAGCCGCCCGCCGCCGCAGCCGTAATCCAACACACAACCCCGTTTTACGAATCTTGCCGCAAGGCGGTAGTAAAACCAAAAGGCCACACGCCTACCACTCTGCCCGCGAGCCGCGTAGTAGGCACGGTTGTATGTCATCGGCGCGCCATACCCTTTAGGATAACGCCCTGATTATTGGAATGACTTCGCTCATGTCGTCTATGATATAGTGCGCCTCCCTCAGCGTACCTACCGCCCTGTAGCCGTAGCTGACCGCGACGGTCTTAATACCGGCGGCACGCCCGGCCTCTATGTCAGAGCCGCTGTCGCCTATGATTATCGTCTGGTTAATATCTTTTTTAAGCGCCTCCATCAGCCTTAGAATCGGCACGGGTGAGGGTTTTCGTTGTCCGCAGGTGTCAAATCCATACACGGCGTCAAAGTATTGCAGCATGGCGAGTTTATCAAGCAATATCCTTGACAACGATTCAAGTTTATTGCTGACCACCGCCTTGCTCACCCCCGCGAGGGTTCTTAATGTCTCTACGACATTATTATACGGCCTTGATTGGTCGGCTATGTGTTGTGTGTAATGCGAAATAAAATGGCCTTTCAACAGGTCTTTTTTGACCGTATCATTATCGCTAATGCCGACGGCCTTCACTAAGAGATTCTCAACCCCCGCCCCTACAAGCCTTTTTACATCATCTAAAGTAAGGGTTTTCTTCTCGCCGATTTCGGCGATGGCATGGTTTAATGAGCATGTAATGTCCGCAACAGAATCAACGAGCGTGCCGTCAAGGTCGAATATAACCAGCTCAATGGCCATCTTGCCCCGATGGTTTTTTCAGCCTGTTATATTTCTCCAGGCCGACGCATTCCTTTGCGGCCGGACACCAGTCAAGACATGTCGGTTTCATTTCTCTGCTGATTGTCTTGCTGCAGCCCTTACACTGTGTTTCGATCTCGTCAGACCAGATTTCATTTCCATGCCCGCAGTAGTAACATTTCAGATCCTCCGGGTACGGATTTCTTATCTCACTGCTGCCTGGGCAACTTTCTTTCATACATCACACCTCATAACTGCATTCATTATACCATTATAATATTTCCACGCCAATAATTTACATGATTGCCGTCATAGACACGGGCATCATTTTATACCTCATAAAAAAAATACTTTGCTTTTTTTCTCCACATTGATATACCATACTTTATGAACAGCGCACCCATAGACAATGACCCTATGGACGATGACTCCAAAAGCGGCAACTCCAAAAGCGGCAACCCCAAAGGCGGCAACCCCAAAGGCGGCAACCCCAAGGACTTCAAACAGAGAAACGGCGACCCGACAGATGGAAATCCCAGAGGCAGGGGGCGCATGGACGGCGGGCAGATAGACGGGGCGTCTGTTGATATTATCAAGCTCTTCGCCCGATATAAGGCAGGCGACTTCAACGAAAGGGCGGCCAGAGAGGTGGCCGATGTCTTCAGAGAACTCTCCGAGACCACGGTAACGACCAGAGGTGGCCATCCGAACGAGCCGTTTGACGATGGTGCGCTCAAGGATGGCTTTTCGAACGCGAGAGAGGGTTTTACTGATTTAAAGGACGATTTCTATGGCCTGAAAGACGACTACTTCGATTTAAAGGACGATTATTTTGACCTCAAAGACTCATATCACGACATAAGAGACGAATATACGTCGCTCAAGGCCGAATACGCTAAGTTAAAAGAGCTGTACGAACACGAACTCGACGAGGAAAAGGCGCGAATAAGGGCAAAGGTGAAGTCCCTGCAGCGCAGGGTCAGGGTTTATTTCCTGCTGCTCCTTATACTAGTCCTGCTAAGCACCCCGTTTTCAATGGATATGATTTACAAACTTTTCGGCTTGAAGTAACACCGATGGAAATATTGAATTAATTGTCATCAATTCAGATGACACGTTGCTGCCAAAGAGGTAAAGCGATTCCCATAGTCTGTCATTCCGGCTTGTCCGGAATCTTATTTGGCGTGGGGATGAGTAGAGACTGATTCCGGACAAGCCGGAATGACGAACAAAGAAGCCGGAATGACAGACAAGGCAAGACAAATTATCACTTAAGATTATCATTCCAGCCCCTATTTTGTCATTCCAGCGAAGGCTGGAATCCAGTTTCTTAGACTCAGGATTGACGCCATGTTTCTGCCCCTGCAAGAACGACATGAGAGACTAAAGGGCTGGGAAACCCGCTCCGTCTGCGTTTTGACATAAGGACTGGATTCCAGCCTTACAGACTGTGTCATAATTATTTTTTACAAAAAAAGTCAAAATATGTAATACACATA